>CAZLTS010000001.1:0-10630 GCA_964562495.1 uncultured Lachnospiraceae bacterium
GTAGAAGGAACCATATCCCCATAATAATAATCTTCAAATTTACCTAAAGAATAAATATTCACCTTAGAAACTCTTCTGTAACGAAACAGCCGTTCCTTATCATACATATGATATTTGCCAAACAGCTTTAACGCTTTTTCCCGATCCATGGTTCGTTTCTCAATGGGTAAATCCATGGAAACAAGCTGCCGCATACGTTCCTCAATTCGGTCAATATCTGCCTGCGTCAGTGCCGGCTCTCCTGTAAATTTACAATAGTATCCCTTTCCATGGGAAAAATCCACGATAATGTGGTCGATATGTTCTTTTCCCAACACATCATAGCATGCCTTTAAGGCCAGCAGGGTAATACTTCTCTTATACGCCTGAATTCCTACCTTCTCCTGACAGGTAATAAATCGCAGGGTACAATCCTCTTCAATTGTTTTATGTAATTCGCACAGCTTATTGTTTCGCATAGCCAATACAATATCATAGGGCTCTCTGTCCTGATACTTCTTTGCCAGCTCTAAAAGAGGCATCCCCTCTGGACAGGTTATGGTTTCCCCATATAGTGTCACTTTTTTCTCATTCATAATTCCTAAAAACCTCCCTTGTTAAGCAGTCCGTTAATCTCTTCCACTTCCTTTTGCCACTGAGCTGCCAGTTCCTCTTTCTTGTTTGCCTGACAGTTATCTATATGACCAATCAGCTTCTCATATGTAGCCAGCTGCTTTTGTAAATATGCCTTTAATACAGGGTGATGGTTCTGTAGCAAATGCTTTCCGTAACGATATTCTACATCATTCCAGGGTGTGGTATGCTCCGGCACAGCCTTTAGGAAAATATAATATTTTCCTTCCTCCTCCAGCATATCTTCCCCTATAATATTAAAATCGTGGGTAATTAAATAGCGTCGTACTACATCCCAGTCTGTATGAGGAGAGAGAACCAGTTCTGATACACTGTGGGTCTTTTCCCTGTCTGCCTCTAAAATATCCACAATCAGATTGCCACCCATACCGGCGATTAGCACTGTATCTGCTTCCCCCGGTGTAAGCTTTTCCAGACCATTTGACAAACGGGTTTCTATCTTATGGGAAAAGCCACATTCTGCCACATGAGCTGTGGCACGTTTTAAAGGACCTGTTCCAATATCCATAGCAATGGCACTGGGTATTTTTTTATTTTCCACTAAATAGATTGGAACAAACCCGTGGTCTGTTCCAATATCAGCCAAGCGGTTTCCTGCGGAAACCATATCAGCCAGTTTCTTTAAACGATTGGATAATTGCATATATTTTCCTTACTCTAAATAATCTCTTAACTTTCTGCTTCTGCTTGGATGACGCAGCTTACGCAATGCTTTTGCCTCAATCTGGCGAATGCGTTCTCTTGTCACTTTAAATTCCTGTCCTACCTCTTCTAAGGTTCTGGACCTGCCGTCAATTAAACCAAAGCGCAGGCAAAGTACACGTCTTTCTCTGTCAGACAGTGTATTTAGCACTTCGCCAATCTGCTCCCGCAGTAATGTGTAAGCAGCTGCCTCCGCAGGCACCGGCACGTTATCATCCCGAATAAAATCTCCTAAGTGACTGTCATCCTCTTCTCCTATAGGCGTCTCTAAAGAAACCGGTTCCTGGGCAATCTTCATAATTTCACGCACCCGTTCCTGGGACATATGCATTTCTTTAGACAACTCCTCTACAGAAGGCTCTCTGCCTAAATCCTGAATCATCTGTCGCTGGGTGCGAATCAGACGGTTAATGCTTTCCACCATATGCACAGGAATCCGAATGGTTCTGGCCTGGTCAGCAATGGAACGGGTAATCGCCTGACGAATCCACCATGTGGCATAGGTGCTGAATTTGTAGCCCTTGCGGTAGTCAAACTTGTCCACCGCCTTAATCAGTCCCAGATTGCCCTCCTGAATCAAATCCAAAAACTGCATACCACGTCCTACATACTTCTTAGCAATGCTCACTACCAGACGCAGGTTCGCCTCTGCCAGCTTTTTCTTTGCTTCCTCGTCTCCTGCTTCCATACGCATTGCCAGCTCAATTTCCTCTTCCTGACTTAGTAGCGGAACCTTACCGATTTCTTTTAAATACATCCGCACCGGATCGTCCATGGAGACATTCTCCGGAACAGATAAATCCATATTTTCTATTTCCTCTTCTTCTACTGATAACTCCTCTTCCATAGGCTCCAATACATCTAACTCGTCTGCATCATTTTGAATCTGCAGCACATCTACATTCTGCTGCTCCAGATAATCAACGATTTCAGCCAGTTCGTCTGCGTCACAGCCAATTGCTTGGGTCTGCGTTAAAATCTCATTATATTCCAACACATTCTTCTTTGACTGTCCCAACTCCAATAGATTCTTCTTTGCTTCCTCTATCTGCCGTCTCTTCTCTTCCATTGTACCCTGCCTTCCTATGGACTTTTCCCATATACATTATAAACTTAATTTAACTTTATATTCATTTTCTGCAAATTTGCTTTTTCTTTTACTATGGTCTGCAACGTGGCAATATCTGTTGCATTCCTACCCAGTTCATCCAGATACTCCTGTTTTACCAGTCGCACTGTGTCATTTAATACCTTCTCCTTGTCTTCCTTACTTAACCCCGTCGTAAGTGTACTGTGAAATAAGGAAGCTGCTTCCTTTTGTTCCTCTTCTGTTTCAAACCTGGTAATAATTCGTGCCGGTTCCACCTGACCCTGTTCAAGCTGTCCGAACACCATCTCCGCCACCTGTTTATAAAGAGGCTGTGTAAAATACTCCTTGGATATGTATGGCTTCACCGCCGGATACAGCCCCGGCTCCTCAATCAACCAGGTTAACAATATCTTCTGGGACTGTTTTACCCCATCTTCCTTCTGCCGCCGCTTCTCAAAACGTTCTGCCTGTTCCTCCTGCTTCGGCTCTCCTTTATAATAAAGCGCCTTCTTCTGCACGTCCTGCCGCAACAGCTCCAACGGTATACTAAACGTATTGGAAACGGCTTCCACATAATTGTTTCGTTCCATCTCCTCCGGAAAGCTTTCTATCAGCTTCTGGGATACTGCTCTGTAAAATGCGGTTTTCTCTTCCGGGTCATTACGATTGTAATTTTTTTCCAGAATGTGAATTTCAAACAGGAAGCTGTTTTCTGCTTCTGCAATCCGCTTTTCAAAAGCCTCTGTTCCCAATGCCTTTATAAACTCATCTGGGTCTTTATAAGGTTCCAGATGGATTACCCGTACTGTAAGACCTGCACTTTTTAAAATTGGGATGGCACGAAGTGCTGCCTTTACCCCGGCGCCATCACTGTCAAAGGTACAGTACACCTCTGTTGTATACCGTTTTAGTAAAGAAGCATGTCCTGATGTAAGGGAAGTTCCCAGTGCTGCTACTGCATTGTTAAACCCCGCCTGATGAAGTGCAATTACATCCATATACCCTTCACTCAGAATCATGTATTTCTTCCGGGCGCTTCTGGCATAATTCAAACCATATAGATTTCGGCTTTTATCAAAGAGCTTCGTTTCCGGAGAATTTAAGTATTTCGGCTTGGCATCTCCCATAACGCGCCCTCCAAAACCAATAACCCGATTATTCACATCCATAATTGGAAACATGACCCGATTCCAAAACTTGTCTGTAACCCCGCGTTCATCAAAGGAAAACAACCCGCTTTCCTTTAAAATGGCATCGGTATGCCCCTTTTGCTTAAGATGATGATATAAGCCACCACTGCCCTTTCCAGTATACCCCAGTCCAAACCGGAGAATGGTTTCATCTGTTAAGCCTCGATTATGGAAATAATGATATCCCAGCTGCTCCCGGTCATGCTTTAAAATATAATGATAATATTTCGCCGCCTCCTGCTGCACCTGCAAAAGCTGCTGCCGCTGTTCATTTCTCCGCCTGCTTTCACCATTGTCCTCCTGCTGGGGCAACGTAATGCCCACCCGGTCTGCCAACAGCTTCAAGGCTTCCTGAAACGTGTAATTTTCATACTTCATAACAAATGTAATAACATTGCCGCCCTCTCCACAGCCAAAACAGTAATACATCTGTTTGCCTGGAGAAACGGAAAAGGACGGAGACTTCTCATTATGAAACGGACACAGTCCAAAGTAAGAGCTTCCCTTCTTTTCCAGTTTTACATAGTTTGAAATCACGCTTACAATATCGTTTTGACTTCTGATTTCCTCTATTAACTGTTCATCATATAACATAACATAAACCTCTCTATACTAACCAGGGCTTAGGAATAAACAACTCCTGGAACCGGCTGACGGCATATTGGTCGCTCATGCCGGCTATATAATCACACACAACCCGATAAGCAGGTTCTCCCTTTTCCACTAATTGCCTATATTCCTCTGGCAACGCCCTGATATTACCCAGATAATAGGCATACAGCTGTCCCAGCACGCTCTTTACCTTATATTCCTCTCCCTTGGCTATGGGGTTAGTGTACACATTAGAAAGCATAAACTGACGCAGCTTCGTCATAGCCTCTTCCACAGGCTGAGACATCAGTATGTCATTTTTTCCTTCGCTTTGCTGCACAATATCATGAATCAATGTATTTAACCGGCTGCGTATATCCATACCCAACACCTGTCGACATTCCAGTGGAATATCCGTTTCCTTTAAAATACCCCCACGTATGGCATCATCTGTATCGTGGTTAATATAAGCAATCTTATCTGACAGGCGGACAACCTTGCCTTCCAACGTAGCCGGCATGGACCTCATCTGATGATTTAATATACCATCTCTTACCTCCCATGTCAAATTTAACCCTTGTCCATCCTTCTCTAAATAATCTACAACACGAAGGCTTTGCTGATTATGGGAAAAGCCACCCTGACACACCTGATTAAGCACCCGTTCCCCTGCATGTCCAAAGGGGGTATGGCCCAAATCATGCCCCAAGGCAATGGCCTCTGTCAAATCCTCATTGAGCAACAATGCTTTGGATATACTTCTGGCAATCTGGGAAACCTCCAGAGTATGGGTCAGTCTGGTACGATAATGATCTCCCTGAGGTTCTAAAAAAACCTGTGTTTTATGCTTTAACCGTCTAAAAGACTTACTATGTAAAATACGATCCCGGTCTCTTTGATAATCCGTCCGCATATCACAGGCTTCTTCCGGGCGCAGACGTCCCTTAGTCTGACTGCTTTTTGCCCCGTAGGGGCTTAGCGTTTCTTCTTCTAACTGTTCCAATCGTTTCCGAAATTCCATAGTTTCCTCGCTTTCTATGTAAAAACAAACCACTTGTTTACTAAGCCTTCCTCTCCTAATTTATATATTCTATATAGGCTTTTCATTTCCTTTATTTTTTTTACAATTTATCATATTTTTCAAAACAATTCGTTGACGGAATTATGGGAATCGACTATAATAATTTTAGTGATTAAGCATTACAATGGAGGGTTACTATGACACAATTTAATTATCCACCGGAGCCTTTTAAGCCCATTGGAAAGCCAATTCCTACACCAGGTATTCCTTTGGGTCCCCAGCCTGTTAAGAGTCTGTGGTTTGCCCATGATCCTGCGATTTACAAGGATCCGGTTTCTGGTAAATATTATTTATATTGCACCAACGCAATCTGCTACGAATCCGAGGATTTGATTTCCTGGAGATGCCTTGGTAAGATTATTGATAAGCCACCGGTTGAATCCATGGAATGGGTTGGCGGCGACGCCATCTGGGCGCCGGATATTGTTAAAGTAGGAGATGAATATCGTATTTATGGTTCTAATTCCAGTCTGGGTGTACAACAGTCCTGTATTTTCCTGGCTACTTCTAATAAGCCGGAGGGTCCCTTTGAGCCAAAGGGCTGCGTACTAAAAACCAGTAACAAGCTTCCTGTAAATGGTATTGATGCCAATATCGTAGAGGAGCAAGAAACCGGACAGCAGTATTTGGTATATGGTTCCTTCTGGGACGGCTGCTATATGTTAAAGCTTGACAAGGAAACCGGTTATGCCGCCGAAGAAGGGGTAGGCGTACAGATTGCTTGTCGTCCCTGGTGGACTGATCGCGCCATCGAAGGTCCTTACATTCGCTATAACAGTGCTACCGGCTACTACTACTTATTCGTTTCCTATGGTTTATTAACTGCAGATTATAATATTCGTGTAGGACGAAGCAAGCATATTACCGGACCATACTACGATCATAATGGACGACCTATGACTGATATGGACGACATGACTGCTGAGACCGGATATCTGTTACATGCAGGCTACCAGTTTGATACTGCACAGGCGTGGATGGCACCGGGACATAACTCTGTATTAGAAGACGACGACGGCAAGTGGTATGTAATCCATCATATCCGTCAGAAGAACTTCCATGGAGATGAGATTTCTACTATGCACTGTCATCAGATGCTTTGGACTGAGGACGGCTGGCCATTTATTAATCCATGCGAATATGCAGGAGAGTCTGTAGCTTCTGATTTTACCATGGAAGATATTGCAGGAAGCTATGACCGTATTAAGTTAAAGCCACTGATGCAACAGGGCATTACCACTTCCACAGCTATGGACTTGCATCCAAATGGCTGGTTGAAGATGAATTGTATAAACGGTAAATGGTCTGTTATTGATGGAAACACTGTAAAGCTAGAATTTGCCAATATCGTTGAAACCTGTAAGGTGCTTCCTTCCTGGGATTACGATACATGGCGTCCCTGCCTTGCCTTAACCGGTGTGGATCAGCATCACATTGGCGTCTGGGCTAAGAAACGCTAATGCGAAGAACGAGGAATAAAAAAATACTTAACGTAAGAAGCTGCCACCCGAAAGGGTGACAGCTTCTTCTATATGGAGACCAACGATATGATGAAAAAAGCTTATTTATCAAATCGAAGGATATCATTCTCTTTCTCTTTTATCTCTCCATGAGATATGTTACGATAGCGAGTACCGCAATCTAATATGTAAGCCACCGATATCACTGCAAAGACAAGAACCTGTATATGCTCCGGGAATCGATTCCAGAAGTTAATAATACTCGTTCTTAAAAAGGTCACTTCACAGATACCATAGATGCCCCACGCCAAGGTACTCTCTAAGCATAGGATTCCCTTATAATTAAAAGGCTTATTGGAATAATCCCACCATACATAGCCAAACTTATAAATCATCATCCGGGCAACTACATATTCTACCCCTGTGGCTGCCAACGCTGTCAGTACATAAACTGCCAGCAGATTATCCGCAAAGGATGATAACAAGGCATATAAGATAAACTCACCAACACCATAAATCGGGCAGAAGGGTCCTCTGGCAAATCCTCTGTTTGTAATACGCTTATTACACCAAGACATGTAAATTGATTCAACAATCCATCCAATAAAGCCATATGCGAAGAATACACCCATTAAGGTTAGTAGACTTTCACTGGGAATTACCTGATGCACGTATCCGATTACCGTATCCATCGACTTCCTCCTTTTGTACATCTAAACCGCTTCTTTAAACGCTTCCACGTTTCTACAAATCCACAGTACTTATCCACATACATGACAATATAGCCTTCTCCACTCTTAGGTGGAATAATCGTAATAGGCCACATATGCTTCAGTATAATATCTTTTTCCTTAGGAGTCAATACAAAATATCTCTCAGCATTTAAAAGTGCCGTCTTGGGATGGGTCAATCCATGGAGACGATTTCCTGTATTCTTCACTACCGTATGCCAATCATATAAAAACAAATCATGCAGGAGCGCACCTCTGGCACAGGCTTTCGCATCCAGCCCGTAGCTTCTGGCAATCTTATAAGACAGGTGAGATACGCCGATGCAGTGTTCTAATGTGGTAGTTGTTCCATGCTGAAGGTAACTTCCCATCTGCTGAAACTTAGGATGCTGCATAATATCCGCCACACACCGTAAATACTGTTTATCAGCGAACGCCTCGTCTACTGCGGCACTACCCCGTTTTGAAATTGCATCTAATATATCCTGCTTTAATTGTTTTTTATTCATCTTGCAACTTACCAGCCTAACATCCAGTTATACAGTTCTTCGTATCTTCTGGCTGAAGTGTTCCAGGAGAAGTCCATAGCCATAGCACGGTCAACCATCTTGTTCCACTCCCGCTTCTTATCGTAATAGATACGCTCTGCATACCGAATCGTATTTAACATCTCGTGTGCGTTATAATTAGAGAAGGAGAAACCAGTTCCCTTACCTTCATACTCATTATAAGGCTCCACTGTATCCTTTAAGCCGCCTGTCTCTCTGACAATAGGCAATGTACCATAACGCAGGCTCATTAACTGACTTAATCCACATGGCTCAAATAAGGATGGCATCAGGAACGCATCACTGGCAGCGTAAATCTTATGAGACATCTGCTCTGAATAATAAATCTGTGCTGATACCTTATTATTATACTTCCATGCAAAATGGCGGAACATATTCTCGTACTTCTCTTCTCCTGTACCTAAGACAACCAGTTGAATGCCGTCCTGACACAGTTCGTCCATAATACATGCGATTAAGTCTAATCCCTTTTGATCTGTCAATCTGGAAACGATACCGATCATCATCTTCTTATCATCGACTTCCAGTCCCAGCTCCTTCTGTAATTCCCGCTTATTCTTAATCTTCTCTTTTCTAAAATTATCTGCGTTATAATTAGAAACAATCATCTGGTCTGTTGCCGGATTATAATCATCGTAATCGATACCATTTACGATTCCGCACAGGCTATTGGATCTGGCACGCATTAAGCCGTCCAAGCCTTCTCCATAAAATGGTGTCTTAATCTCGTTAGCATATGTACTACTAACCGTAGTTACATAATCTGCGTAAACGATGCCGCCCTTTAACAGATTACCATTCTCAAAATCCTTTAACTTATCTGCTGTAAAGTAATAATCAGATAAACCTGAGATACCCCGAATGGTCTTAATATCCCATACACCCTGGAACCGCAGATTGTGAATGGTCATAATAGACTTCATATTCTTATAGAAGTCACCACCACGGAAGCTGTCCTTTAAGTAAACAGGTACCAGACCTGTCTGCCAGTCATGGCAATGTACGATATCCGGTTGGAAACCGATTACAGGCAGTGCTGAAAGTGCTGCTCTGTCAAAGAAGATAAACTTCTCAATATCCCAACGCATATCTCCATATGGCTTAAATCCGGAGAAGTAATACTCGTTATCAATAAAGTAAAACGTAATTCCGTCCTGTTCCGTCTTTAAGATACCGACGTACTTCTCACTTCCACAAAAATACATATAGAAATGTGATACATACTCTAACTGGTCCTTCCACTTCTGTGCCATACACATATACTTAGGAAGAATAACACGTACATCAAATTCGTTCTTGTTAAAACACTTCGGCAGAGATCCCGCAACATCTGCTAACCCGCCGGTTTTAATAAAGGGCACACTCTCAGATGTGACAAACAAAACCTTTTTCATCAAAAAACCTCCATCTTTAAACATTATTAATACCTGCAATCATTATACTCCATATTTCCCGTTTTTTAAAGCAGTTATTACGTTTTTTTTGAAATTTTGACGACTATTTTACTTTGTATTCCAAACGAATTTTATCCGCAATCAAAGCGATAAATTCAGAGTTGGTAGGCTTGCCTTTACTGTTATTAATGGTATACCCAAACACAGCCTCAATTGTCTCCATCTTGCCCCTTCCCCAAGCTACCTCTATGGCATGAAGGATTGCCCGTTCTACTCTGCTGGCTGTTGTGGCATTGCGTTTGGCGATAGCCGGATATAGAATCTTCGTAACCGAATGAAGCATCTCCTCATCTTCCACAGACATTAAAATAGCATCCCGCAAGTACTGATATCCTTTAATATGTGCCGGCACACCCATTTCGTGAATCAGCTGGGTAATTTCTGCTTCCAGATTATGCGTTTTCTGGGCTGTCTGTACTTCATAAATATTATTCTGCTTCTTATCCTCTTTTCCCCCAAATACCTCCATTGCCTTTTTCACTTTCTTTATGACCGTACTCCCATCAAAGGGCTTCATTATGTAATAATGAATACCAAGAGAAAAGGCATCCTCTACAACATTTTCATTTCCAATAGCAGAAACTACCAGAAAAACCGGTTGTTTTGACAGCTTACCGTCCTGCATAGTATGTTCAATCACACCCAATCCGTCCAATTTAGGCATAATCAAGTCCAAAAGTACAATATCTGGCTTTTTTTCTTTAATTATCTGGCAAGCTTCTACACCATTTCTTGCCTTCCCCACAATATCAATTTCTGCGTCGCTTCGTAAAATTCTTTCCAGTTCCTGTAGCATCTGCTCATTGTCATCTGCAATGGCAACATTAATCTTACTCATTTTCGTTTCTCTCTTTCCTATACCCTTTTTCTGCGCGCAATTTTATTATAGTTTTCCATATAAGAGAATGCAACCAAAAGCCACCGCAGTAAAATACAGAAACTGACAATTTAGATAGCATTTCACCGGCAGTCGACACAATCCGACTACCGGTGAAAAAAATATTTTTATTCTTTTTTCTTTCTCATTGCAGAAAGGACAATAATTGCTACGCCTGCCACCACTGCAAAACCAATCCAAATCCACAGATCGTTATTATCACCTGTAGTTGCATTTTGTGTGGTTTGTTTC
>CAZLTS010000001.1:10730-19994 GCA_964562495.1 uncultured Lachnospiraceae bacterium
GTCTCCTCCGGTGTGGTCGTCTCCTCCGGTGTGGTCGTCTCCTCCGGTGTGGTCGTCTCCTCCGGTGTAGTTTCTTCCTCCTTCGGTTCCACATACTGCTTATTTACGAAGGTAATGCTTTCGACAGCTTCTCCATCCTTTTCGTAAACTGGAGTCAGGATTCCCGCCTGATAAGCCTCAATATCTTCTCCATCTATGGTGATATTATAAGTACCTGTGTCGTAAATAACTTCATCTGCTACTGTATCTCCATTCTCATTTACGACGGCATCATCTGGTATCACTTCTTCTACTGTAAAGGTGTATACACCGGTATGGCTAAAATACAAATCTGGGAAGGTAAAGTCTGTAATGGTATCTGTATCTACTTCCATGTCTACTGTCAGTCCATCCTCTGGAAGCAGCTTCGACACAACAGAACCATCCTCCTGTTTCTCCTTGTAATAAACATCGTAATCCAAATTATCTGTACGTTTTAGCACGAACTTAAATGTACTGGTTGCTTCTTTGGCATCCTCCTGAGCTACATATTCCTTGCTGCCCTCTATAGTAGACTGTGCTCCTGTAATAACAACGCCGACCTTAGGTGGCTCTGGAATCAATGCAACCTCATCCTCACTGCTGTCTGCAGTACTGGCACTACGTGCTTTGGATTTCTTCGTTGCACTGCTGGTACCGCCATACGATTCTGTACTCTGGACTACATAGCGATATGCAAAGTTATTCCATGCAACATCACCCACGCTTGCATTTCCTGCGATACGTCCATCATAGGTTACAACTACGGTCTGACCCGGATCTAAGGTGAAACCATTTGTAAATACGATTCTAAAGGACTTGGCACTGGAATAATCTCCGTCCCAAGTTGTGGTTCCTGCGAAATCCCCACTGGTAAATTGCGTCTTATCTGAAAATTCGACTTCATAATACTGGGAATCTATCGTTTTACCATTTACAGTTACCACAATATTATCGTCTTCATTTACAATGGTAAACTGGGAATCCCGGCTTTCCTTTAGATTTACAACACCGGTATCGCCTACATCCGGCATTCGGTCAATAATCGTCAGCTGCTCGAACGAGTAATCACTAACATTAGAAACATTTAATGTATAGGTGACAATATCGTCTGCATTAATGGCATGTACATAGTTATAATTACCAGCTTCATAATCCGAATCCTCATAGAAATAGCTGTAGCCAATTTCCTTATCAATTCCATATTTTTCTGTCAGCTTATAATTATCAATGGTTTTGTAGGAAACAGAACCATATAAGCCACCATAAATTTGATTTTTAATATTTAGTACATCTACCGTATAAATCCATACACCATTCTGATATACCAGATTCTGACGATTCTCGGCTACATTAATTAACATACAAGTTAGCGCTGTATATCCCTCTGTCGCCTCCGTTACACTTGCGTCTATTTTCTGTGTCTCATCATTCACATATACAGTGTACAGGTCGCTTCCACTTCTGGAATAGCCTTCTGGAAGTTCCTCGTACAGGTAATAGGTCTCAGTCCAATCTGTGTCTGACAGTGTCAGTAAGCCAGACTGGTCTGTAATTCCTTTCTTCACAACTTCGCCTGTTGTGCCATCATACAAGGTAAAGCTAACATCAGCAAGTGGATAGGATTTCCGGCCACCAGTTAACTGCCACTGCTTTACAACCTGTAAATCTACAGTTGTCTTTTCATCTTCTACGGTAATATTCTGTGCTTCATTATCTGTTATTGTAACTGTGACTGGCTGCTCGCTTACTGCATATCCTGCCGGCGGGTTGATTTCCTCTAATGTATAGGTACCGGCTGGCACATTCGTTACGGTAAAGCTGCCTGTTTTCTCATCTGTCACTAAATCCGTAATGGTGCCTTCTGCATCATAGCTATAGCTTCCCTTTTCTTCTGTAAAGGTTAGAACCTGATTCTTATCATCCACCAGATTAAAGGTAACACCATCTAAGATGACTTCCTTCGTATCTGCATCTGTTTTCGTTACCGTTAAGGATACAGCCACATATTCATTGGCTACTTCTACCGTAACATCTTTCTTTGCTCTTGTAATTTCAACGGCTGTTGCTTCTGTAAGTTGTGTACCTGCCACGGCATAGCCTGCAGGTGCCTTGGTTTCTAACAGGTAATATGTGCCTACAGGCAATCCGTTCACATCCAACAAGCCTGCTTCTGTTTCTAAATCTGTGTACAAGGTCGTATCTGCTTCTTCACTATATGTATAGCTTCCTGCTTCCGTCTTTACAAAGGTCAGTGGCTGGCTACCTTCTTCTGTATCTTGATAAATCTGGAAGGTTGCACTATCCGTTGTAATCAATGTCTTGCCTTGGGCGTCAACCTTTCTTAAGGTAATACTTCCAATCGGTAGCGTGTTATCCTCCTCATTGGTTACCGTAATAATACGATCTGTCAGCTTCATACCCTCGTATACGGTAAAGGTCACATCTTCACCAGCAATATAGCCTTCCGGTGCCTCCACTTCCTTTAGCGTATAGGTTCCAACTGGTAAATTAGAAATCTGTGTCAAACCAGTCATCGTTATGGTATCTGTTTTTTCCACAGTGGATTTGGTTGTGTACTGGAATCCACCTGTCGTTTTCTCAAGGCTTATTACCTGTCCATCGGAATCATATAACTGGAAGGTAACCGGATTCCAAATAACATTGTTATCTGTATCCCGTTTCATAAGTGTCATGCTTCCCGGCTGATACAGATTCGTGCCTACAGCCTTCAGATAACTATAGCTATCTGATATCTGAAAGCACAATGCTGTCATCTTCTGATTACTGGAACTTGCTTTCAAGAAAGCACTCACGTCCTCATCAGTTACTTTACTTTGCAGATTCGATAAAGCCTTAAAAGTATATTCACCACTTTCTGCAGATACGTTACAACTTTTCTCCTTCTCGATTCCCTGATTTACGTAGGAACCAGAATCCATTTCAAGAAGATAATAATAGCAATCCTCTGTATAGAAGCCTTCTGTAGACATATCCTCTGGATCATAGGTGTTATAAACAATCTCGCCCTTCTTAGACAGATCTACTGTTTCTCCAGCCTGTAGTGTAATTTTCTCAATACCAGTAATATCTGCGCTCTGTACTGCTGTGGAGCTTGCACCACTTTTCAGGCGAATTACCAGATAAGTAAAGTCTTCTGTTACCCAGCCTGCTATATCGTTACCATCCTGGTCTACCACTTCCTTCGTCAGCTTATATCCACTTGATTTTAAAGCTACAAAGCTGGTAGCTGTAGTATCCTCATAGATTGACTTTATCCGGCCATCTTCTACCGAAACATCTGCACTCCATCCCTCTATACTTGGGTATGTCTGTCCATCTACCAGTCCTTCTGCTACGACTGCATCATAATCTACATAAATTTTATAATTATTCCATTGGGTTTCCCCTGTAATTAAGCTATTATATACAGTTCCACTTTCACCTAACAGCACAATCTTAAACGCTCTGGCTCCTGTTCCATCCTGACCTTCCACATCCGGATCATACTGAATCCACTGCACCTTAGTATCTTCATCTGTATCCTGAATTCTATCCCAATCTGCAGCATAGGTTAAAGTATTCACGGGAATGGGGTGATGCTCCTTTGTAATCAAATCCTCCGTGGTATACCAAATCTCATAATTCTCATTTAAGACAAATTCATGACTGGATTCAAAGTTTTCATCATTAATATCACCATCATTATCCGCCAGCTTATCACGCACGACAATGGAATCAAAATCTACCGTCCATCCACATGCATCCGTATCCTCCACACCATAGAAATCATACAGTACCAGATTATGGAAATCCATATAAGTCTCAGACTCAGTCAGCACGCTTTCCACCATAAGCTGTCCATGAAGCTTTGTATCAGCCGGCAGGCCACTGTCTATTACCACATTGCCATCATCCCGGCTATTAACAACAGACTGCACTGTTCCATCCTCATTATAAGCCCATATGGTTTTGCTTCCATCTGTGTAAGAGGTATCTGTCCAATCACTAGATTCCACAATCCATGTATTGGCTTCTAGGCCAGTATAGGAATAGATTGCATTATCTGCCTTTCCTGACAGCGAATGGGTATTATTCGCTGTCGTTTTTACAACATTATGGCTGTTAGAAGATACAGCAGAAATTCTTGTTTCAGAGACACCCGGCAATGCAACAGCAAAGGAATTATAGTTCGTTTCAATGGAATCATCTGTCCAGAATGTAAAGTCCATCTCCATAGAGGAGTAAGCGCCATTCTCCTCGTCCTGTGTCAACAGAATCGGTTGGAATAAAACCGAAGAAGCCGGATTAAAATCCGCAAATTCTATGACATACTGATAGCATCCGGTATTCTGATTTCCGTCTGCTGCTTCCACATCATAGCCGTAGCCAAGACTTCCATTTTCTATATAACGCATTGTGATGCTCACATTGACATACCCCCGCAAGGTAGTTGTATAAACATAGCAATCACCCGCATCATTATACTGCCATCCAGGAAGCTCCTGTTTGTCCGGCGTACCATCAAAGGTAGGTAGAGAAATGGTAAATGCCGTACTTCCGGTAAGATTATTATAGGTACTTCCATTTTTCCATAGATAATACAACTGTGGAATATAAATTTCCTTTAATTTATAAGGGGTGTCTACCGTTTCGATTAATGTTCCATAATTTATAGTTCCATAATCTACAACTGGTGTTAGTTCCGTTTCGTCCTGCGTTGTATCTTCAGTGTCTCGGGTACCCTCATTTTGGATAATTACCTTCCATGTTACAGTTCCATCTACTGTCCTGTGAATGCCATCATGTAATGGATAACGCCAATAGTAATCATCAAATACTTCTGAAAGGTTTTGTTTCGATGCGTATTGTCTTTTACTATACGAAAAAACACTGCTGCCGGCATCATCTCCATTATTTAGGACTACGGATTTGTCCACGTATAATTTATATAATTCCGTATGCATAGCCAGGCTGGTAGCTGACCATACTGTAAATGGTCCAAAATTAACTATATTGCCACCGTTATCACTATTAGAATTTGTCTTCCAATAGATATAGTAAGGATCTGCCTTTTTTCTTAATGTAGAGTCCATCACTATTTGGTAGGTATTGACCGTTCCATCATTTGCTGCTGTGCTCCTTGCGCTTTGATTATGGTCAATATGATAATCTTGTACGCTAATTGCAGGAGTTGCCTGTGGCATACATGTATTACTATATTTTCTGGTCATGGCTGCTGAGAAAGTAACTGGACTATCTTGATAATTCTGAATACATGTCGCCTCGTTTGCCTTAACTGCATACATCAGTATTACACCGGAATAAGGCTCAACTTCGCCGGTCATATCAATCTCTGTCTGACTTCCTGTAGTTTTCGTATTGGCACTAGAAGAAAATGTCACTTTCTTATTTCTGCTCTGATCATACTCTGTAAGTTCATTGTATGACTCATTCTTAGTACTTTGATAGTAAGTATATGGAGAATTGCTACGAGAGTTATTTACAAATACATTATAAGGTAAATCTCCATCCCACATCTGGCTCTCTGTTACGGAGCCACTAATAGGAGCAGTATACGTCCGACAATATCCATCCGTTGAAACCGTGTCTGTATACGGTTTTACTAATCCCAGATAGGTAAAGCCACGCGGTATAGATACCTTCAACTGATAATCCTCTAAGTCCATAGCCTCATCCGAATCATTATAGAAGTAGATATAGTTTACAATCACTTCATTATCATCCGCATCAAAGTAGTGGGCATCATTAACGTAGTCTGTTGAAGATATCGTTCCACTCGTGGTCATACACACTGCCTTAATGTCTCCATCTTGAATATTATCAGCATCATCTACAGTATAGGTAGCCAATGTACCAGTATTTAAATAAAATTGAGCAGTAATGGTATGGGTAACCTTTGCTTTCTCTACTTCGCCTTTATCTAACTGCGTAACCTTCTGTGTGTCTGCATTATAGCTGTATTCCTGAAATGCAACCGCATTATAAAATGCTCCATCATGAAAATTTTTATATTTACAGCTGTATGCACTGACTAGATTCTGAAACTCTGTATTCACTTCTGATGTAGACGCTTCCCCATTATCGCCCGGTATCTTAAGGACGCAGGTTTGCTTATAGGTGGTATAGGCTGGCAATGCATTGCTTGTGCTTATAAAATACCAACAGCTACTGTCAGCACTCCAAGTCGGTGCTTGCTGAATGCAATTAGTTTGTAAATCATTATATTGATACATACAGTTCTTTAAGATTTCAGTTACTGCACTTTCATCTGTGATACTATAAGAACCGGTCTGGTTTAACTTTCCTTGGTAATAGGTGCTGCTTCCGGCTACATACCACTCCCAGTCTCCTACATAATAATTATATGGTCCTACATACCCTGTATTCTTTTGAGAAAAAGGCTGATTCTCAAAAATAATACCATACATATCCTTGCTTGACTGATTATCATAGGTAACCAGATATTCTATAATATCACCTGCATTTACCGTAGTCAGTGCCTTCTCCAGCTGTTCCTGGGTTGGATAAGAGCTACCGGTTAAATTCGCGATATCGCTTCTATTTCCTGTAAAACCTATTTCTCCTGTATTGGGATTCTTCCATATTTTTACGGAAGAGCCATAATTAGGTGTTGTGGTACGACTAACGATATCCTTCGTAAGCGTTGCTTTGCCCTCTTTCTGGGTATGTACAGTAACAGACGAAGGCTCCCCCTTATTCGGTGTTACTGTGTTGATAATATCGGTATCCGGCACATAGCCTTCTCCATTTTTATTGACAGTACAATCATAGGTAATGGTAACACTACCCTTTCCAGCAATCTTATTAATAACAAATTTGACCTCTGTATAGCTTTGAGTATCTGCATCTGCTGTGACTGTTTTGCTTTCTGTTATTACTGTATAATCTTCCCCTTCTACCAGCGTTTTCGTGCCATTTTTTAATACGATACTATCTAAATCTACGGTAAGCATATCCGGAATATCATCTGTGAAAACGGCCTTCTTCCAGCTTTGTCCGTCATTATATGCAGTAATGCGATACTGCAGCGTGTAGCCCGGCTTTACCATAGGTACCCACTTTTTACTACTGGAACGAATGGTTTCTGTACTTACATCTCCATGGGTATCCTTCACAGTAAGGATACTCTTACTTACCTGAATGGTACCCTCTTTTAAAACGGCAACCTCTGCATCAGAAGTACCTTCATAAGTCTGTGGATACTGTTCATTATCTATCGTTGACCACACGATTAGCTTAGAGTCATTATCAATGGGCAGCTCTGTATCCGATTCAATCGTTGCCTCTACCACCAAGGTATTCGTATGTAAGGTAG
Source organism: uncultured Lachnospiraceae bacterium (assembly GCA_964562495.1). Lineage (GTDB taxonomy): Bacteria > Bacillota > Clostridia > Lachnospirales > Lachnospiraceae > CANQSA01. Next base: position 18,109 of record CAZLTS010000001.1, read on the forward strand.
CAGACACCGCCGAAACTGGATTAAAGGATACATCCGTTTCATCCGGATTCTCAATCGTAAGTGCGAAGGAGATTGTCCCATCCTCCTGATTTACCTCTAACTTATCCATCGTATATGTATAATCTGCAACTGCCACATCATAAACAGTCGCACCGTCTGCCGTTACAATCTGCTTTAAATCACTGCTTGCCGTAACACCCTCCGGCAGGGAAATTCCCTCCGGCAAAGTTAACGTATCTTCTATGGATATCTTCTGCGTATAAATAGCACCCGGCTCTACCGTTTCATTGGCAGCAGAGAATGTATAGGTAAGCTCTGATGCATTAAAGCCATATTGTTCCGTTCCGTCTCCATCTCCATATGCGATATAGCTTTCAGACACCTCTTCCTTAAAATCATTCCACACACATTCACCTGTCCAGCTCAGTGTTAAGCTCTCATCCTCATCTAAACTGGAATAAGTGGTACCATCTGCTTCCTCCACTTCGTAATAAAGCAATGCCTCTACTAAAGAATCATAACCGGTTTCTACTGCCAATTCTAATTCAAAGGATAACGAAGCACCAGAAGGAATCTGCATCTCCATATAAGAAATGCCCTCCTCATTTTCCTTCCACTCTGCTTCAATGGTAGTTGCCTTATTTCCGGTTATCATCTGAATCGGCTCTGTGGTTACCGGAATAATTTCTTTATTTCCCTTCACCTGTTTTGCGTAGAAGCGAATGGTTGCTTTCGCTGTGGCATTGGGATTATCATTATAGCAGTATACCACCGCACCTAATGTCTCCCCTGTTAATCCCTCCGTTATATAATTCCCGGACTTGTCCTGTCTGGGCATAATGGTGGCGAATACAGAATCATTTAGAATCTCCTCATCTTCCGTTGTTTCTGTTTCCTTCTGTGACTGCTCCCCGTCACTCTCCACAGCCAGTGCTGTCATGCCTCCATTGGTAAATATCATGGCAAAACACAACAACAATGCTGCGACTCGTTGTATTAAACTGTGCCTCATAAGACCTTCTCCCTCCTTCTTTTGTCCGCACATTAGTTCCTATCTATTTTATACAACATTCCGCAGCATTTGTCTATTTTGTTTATTTATTTCATATATTGTTTTACACTTCAATAAATACTTGTTATTATTTATTCGTGCATATTTTATAAATAATCCTTTCTTTATTCTACATTCTTTAACGCATCACTTTTTGGTATTTTACGTATTTTAATTAACTGCAGTACCGAAACAACGCCATAGCATAGGATTCCCAACAACACCATAACGATATAGCATCGGTTAGATACGATATATGGAATATATCCTGTCATCTCTGTATACAAGTAAGATTTAAACATTACTCTTAAGATACCATCTGTGATAGGCACAGCCACAAGCAGGGAGAAAAGTACTACAATGGAGGTGGCGACAATATATAAACCGCCAATTTCCCCATTTCTAAATCCTAAGATTTTTGCCATGGAAATGGACTGTGCGTTTTTCTCAATAATCTGCTTAGATAACAAATACATAAGCAGAACAAACATAATCACGCCAAAATACTGGAACAGCTTCATAAACTCGCCCATAGATACCTTAAGCTGTCTGGACATTTTTGTCAGGTCATCCTTCGTCACGATGGCAGCAACCAAGTCTTTATCTATATCTGTAAGAACTTCATTGGAGAAATATCCTGTAAATACATCAGCCTCCTCTTGAAAGATTTCTTTATAGTCAGACTGATTCATAAAAACTGCCAAACCTGCATCATAATCATAATCTGCACCAATGACAAAGGAATACTCCTTATCTTCATAGGATTCCTTTAAGGTTATGGTATCTCCTTCTGCCAGGTCAAACTTTTCAAGAATACCTGTGGATACCAATACCT
>CAZLTS010000002.1:0-16707 GCA_964562495.1 uncultured Lachnospiraceae bacterium
TATTGCCGGACTGGTTGCAGCCGGTGTACATCCGTCACCATTCCCGTATGCAGATGTTGTTACAACAACGACACATAAGACGTTAAGAGGACCAAGAGGTGGTTTGATTTTAGCCAATAAAGAGGCTGCTGAGAAGTTTAACTTTAATAAGGCAATCTTCCCTGGTATTCAGGGTGGACCTTTAATGCATGTGATCGCTTCTAAGGCAGTATGCTTAGGAGAGGCTTTAAAGCCGGAATTTAAGGATTATGCAAAGCGCGTTGTAGAAAACGCACAGGCTTTAAGCAAGGCATTAATTGAAAATGGCTTTAAGATTCTAACAGGTGGAACAGATAATCATTTAATGTTATTAGATTTGCGGGATACAGATATTACAGGTAAAGAGCTGCAGAATCGTTGTGACAGTGTCAATATCACATTAAATAAAAATACAGTTCCCAATGAGCCAAGAAGCCCATTTGTAACATCTGGCGTTCGTATTGGAACACCAGCGGTAACAACTCGTGGCATGGGACCAGAGGATATGAAGGAAATTGCTGCATTGATTCGTATGACTGCGTTTGAATATGAAGAGAAAGCAGAAGAAATTAAGACGCGGGTAGAGGCACTGTGTGCGAAGTATCCGTTATATGAATAAAAGGAAACGAAAGACATGGCAAAGATTATAGATGGGAAAGCAATTTCCCAGCAGATTAAAGATGAACTAAAAGAAGAAACAGCAAAGCTTAAGGCAGGGGGCAAAAACCCCTGCCTGGCTGTCATTCAGGTAGGAAAGGACCCGGCGTCCAGCGTATATGTAAATAACAAAAAGAAGGCTTGTGCTTATATTGGCATTGAGTCCTTGTCTTATGAAATTGAGGAAAATGCACCAGAGGAGGAGCTGCTTGACCTAATTCAACAGTTAAATGAGAATCCGGCAGTGCATGGTATTTTAGTACAGCTTCCATTGCCGAAGCATATGGATGAATTTAAGGTAATTCAGACAATTGCGCCTCAAAAGGATGTTGATGGCTTCAATGAGAAGAATGTAGGTGCCCTGAATACAGGCGGTAAGGGATTTGTTTCCTGTACGCCGGCAGGAGTGGTACAGCTTTTAAAGAGAAGTGGAATTGAAATCGCAGGTAAGCACTGCGTTATTATTGGCAGAAGTAATATTGTAGGTAAACCCGCAGCAGCCTTAATGCTTCGGGAGAATGCAACAGTTACTATTTGTCACTCCAGAACTGCAAACCTGGCAGAGATGACGAAGCAGGCAGATATTTTAATTGTGGCTATGGGTAAGCCAAAGGCGATTGATGCCTCCTATGTTAAGGAAGGTGCAGTTGTAATTGATGTTGGTATTCACCGTATGGAAAATGGCAAGCTATGTGGTGATGTGGACTACGACAGTGTCAGTGAAGTGGCACAGGCAATTACGCCGGTACCAGGTGGCGTAGGACCTATGACCATTGCCATGTTAATGGAAAACTGTATTGCGGCCGTCAGATAGTTACATGGTCTGCAAGATGGAGGCCGGGATGAAGAATCAGGATATTTTAAAGAAAAGATATCAACTGCGCCGGGCAGCCGGTGTGTGTGTACTGTTAGACATGGAACAGGTTGGAATGCCCTATCGTAAGCCCATTGTGTTGAATGAAATGGGTGCGGATATATGGGAAGCACTGATGGCAGGGCAGACTGTTGCCCAGATTGGGCAGCACATGGCGGAACAATATGAAGTTCCTGCAGAAGAGGCAGCCCGGGACGTGGCTTCGTTTGTACAACAGTTACAGGCACAGGTATTATTAGAAACAGAGTAGGGAGACAAACATACACATGAATATCTTGTTAATCGGTGGCTCAGACAGCCTGATTAATAGTTTAATTAATAAACTAAATAAAGAAGGGCATCGTATTTATCTGTTGACTGGTAATGCTTATAAGAAAGAACATTATCAGAAGGTATTTGAAACCTACTACTTCTCTTATGGCAGTACCTCCTTAGGTGATGTATTTGACAGCGTGAATCCAGACGTGACTGTATTTATGGGAATCTATGATGGGAATTTTAAGTGGGTGGACGATGAACGGGAGTCTGTGTTATTTTCCTCCAGCTTGATGAATCTGCTTATGGCATATGCCACTGTGAACAGAGGAAGGTTTATTTTCCTGTCCTCAGATGCAGTATTTGAAGGAAGCTGCAACGAGGCTTTACAGGAAACAGATGTTACAACACCTAAAAGCCTTCGTTCCATGGCTTTGTGCCAGGCAGAACAGATGTGTGAAAGCTACCGCCGTACCAGAAATCTGGACGTTATAACAGTGCGGTTAGATCATTTATATAATCTGCCCATGGAGCGAAAAGAAGTCAAGGATTTATGTACCCAGATGTGTCTGGATGCATTGGACAGTGGAACCATAACCATTGCACCGGATAGCGTAAATGGCTTTCTGTTTGAATCAGATGCAGTAGAATATTTGTATCAGCTGATTATATGCAGGGAACACAAGGAAAGCCTGTACCATATTGCAAACAGTCAGACAGTTACCCATATGGAGCTGGCAGAATGTATTAAGAAGTATATGGAAGAGTCAGAAGGAAAGCATGAAGAGAAGATTCCTGTGCAGATTGTAGCTAAGGAGGATGCGCTTCCACGGAAATGTGTACTGTCTAATAAGCGGTATAATAATGAATTTGGCATGGAGCGGTTCTGCAGTTTGGAACAAACGCTGGAAAAGATTATCACCTATATGAAGAAGAATAAGGAAGTATTTCTTACAGGTGAGAAACGAAAGCAGCCCTTGTGGAAACGGATTCAGGAAAAAACCAGTTGGTTTATTCGTGCCATGATTCCTTTTATCGAGAATTTCATATGCTTTATTCCGTTTTTTATGTTAAATAACCGGGCAGTTGGCAGTGAATATTTTGCCAATATGGATTTTTATCTGTTATATGTACTATTGTTTGCTATTATTTATGGACAGCAGCAGTCTATGGTATCGGCAGTGTTAGCAACGGCTGGCTATTGCTTTCGGCAGATGTATGCAAGAAGTGGCTTTGATGTGCTGTTAGATTATAATACCTATGTGTGGATTGCCCAGCTTTTTATACTGGGACTAGTTGTAGGTTATATGCGGGATCAGATTAAGATTATGCAGCGAGAGGCAGCAGAGCACAGTGATTATCTGGAAGCCCAGCTTAGTGATATTCAGGATATCAATAAAAGTAATGTGCGGGTGAAGGATGCCTTAGAGGTACAGATTGTCAATCAGAATGACAGCATTGGAAAACTGTATAGCATTACATCTCAGCTTGACCAGTATACACCGGAGGAAGTGCTGTTTTACGCAGCAGATTTGTTAGCTCAGATGCTGGGAACAAAGGACGTGGCTATTTATACCGTATCCAATGATACTTATGCCAGACTGTCAGCAGCCACCTCGGAGAAGGCACGTGTACTAGGCTACTCCATGCGTTATCGAGAGACAGAGCTTATGTATGAGGAGATTTCCCAACATAAGGTGTATATAAATCGAACTATGGATGCGAATTATCCGCTTATGGCAAATGCCATTTTTGAAGAAGAGGAAATGGAAATTATTATTATGGCCTGGGGACTGCCGTGGGAACGTATGACATTGGGAGAAGCGAATTTCCTTACAGTAGTCAGCTATCTAATTCAGAATGCCTTGCTTCGCGCAAAGCGTTATTTGGCAGTGTTAGAGGATACCCGTTATATAAATGGAACGAAGATTATGGAACCAGAGGCATTCCGGGGGTTGGTACATGCCTATATGAAGGCGGAGAAGAAGAATTTAACAGAATGTATTCTGTTAAAGATAGATACAAAAGAGAAAGACAAGAATATGGTCGGTCAGACACTTGCCGGCAAGCTGCGTGGTTCTGATTATATTGGAATTATGGAAGATGGAGACCTGTACGCATTGCTTACCAATACCCGAGGAGAGGATGCGCCTATTGTCATAGAGCGATTCCGGCAGGCAGGGTATCTTAGTGAAATCATAGGAAGACAGTAACGAGAGGAAGTGTAAAGATGCAAGGATTTATATGGATACTTGTAATCAATTTTCTGATTGCGGCGGTTTATTTTCTGTGGAATCTATTGTTTAAACCAAGGGAGAAGACGAGAAGTTTTATTATAAAGACCATAATTATGTTGCTGTGTCCGCTCGCAGGAGCATGTTATTTGGGTGTTAGTTATCTATTGTATGCATTGGTATATCGGGGTCAGGCGGATTTAGAAGACGTAATATTTAGTAAAGACAGAGTTAGGACATTTTTACGTGCTGACGAAGAGAGGGAGCGAAATATGGTACCATTGGAAGAAGCAATAGCAGTAACAGATAAGGAGAATTTAAGAGAGTATATGATGAATGTAGTGAGAGGAGATATAGAGAAGTCATTGGCGTCCATATCTCTTGCTTTAGATAGTGAAGATTCAGAAACATCCCATTATGCAGCATCTGTATTACAGGATACCTTAAATGATTTTCGTACAACGGTACAGAAAAATTACCATGACATTTGTGAGGAACAGGATGTTGAGCTTAGAATCAGTCATTGCACTATGATGCTTGATTATATGGATCGGGTATTAAAACAGAAGGTTTTTTCAGACGTGGAACAGAAGGCTTTAGTATCCACCATGGATATTATTGGAAATATTCTTTATGTAGATGATCATAGAAGAATGACAAGTGCACAATTAGAGGCGCTGGCATTACGGTGTACAGAAGCCGGAGATTATACAAATGGTGAAATTTGGAGTGAACGGGCATTGTATTTATTCCCCAATACCTTATCCAGTTATACCTGTGCTTTAAAATACTTCTTTACCGTACAGAACAAGGAACGTTTCTTTGAAGTATTGGAGGATTTAAAGCAGTCTGATGTGGTAGTGGATCAGGAAACACTAGAACTGATTCGAGTATTTTCATAGAAGGAAATGGAGCGTAAATGGTATCACGCAGAACATTTTTTAGTATCGTGCTAATGATGGCAGCGTTGTTTTTCTTGTTCCAGATTTTTCAGATACTAAAAACCAATCAAAATGATTACGATACAAATAAGTATGTAGAAAAACAGAATTTAACCCAGGAAACCGCCTGGACCATGGACACCACTGTACAGACAGATGGTGATTTTGTGGTATATATTGGTAAGTCTGAAGGAGAACAGTACGAGGCTGTGTTACAGTGGTGCCAGTATACAAAACGTACCTTGTATGCCTATGATAGCCTGTCCGCATATGCAAAAGTAAAGAAAGAGAATCCGGAAGTGATTTTATTTGACGGGCAGTCTATGAATCTGGAAACCGATGTGGATATCATCTGGACTTATGTGAAGACGCTGGGGATATCCGTTATATTTACAACACTGCCGGACTGTGATGCGATTCAGTCAAACTCCACACTTATGGAGCTGTTGGGAATTACATGGGTAGCCAGTGATAATGTAACTCTAACGGGGATTCATTTATTTGAAGGACTTCTACTTGGTGGAGAAACCTACTATGCAGTGGATATGGATGCGGATCAAACGACTGCTAATGAGCGTCAGGATTTAGAGCTAAACGTTCCATGGTATGTTACCTTATATAATACCAAGACCTATATGGTAGGCATGGTGGCATCAGATGCCATAGAAAATGAATATTTGCCACCTATTATATGGAGAAACAGCATTGACCGGGCCAGAGTATTTGCCGTTAATGGAAATTATATTACAGGTAATCTGGGAATCGGTCTCTTAGATGGTATGCTGGCGGATATGAAGGAATATGAAATCTATCCAGTTGTCAATGCCCAAAATCTTACCATTGCGAATTTTGGTGGATTCAGTAATGAAAATGAGGAAGCATTAATGGAAATATATAGCCGAGATGAAATTGGCGTGTTCCAGAATATTGTTTTACCCGGTCTATTTTCCATTGTAGAGAAGTGTTCTGCCAAGCCCACTTATTGTTTTATGCCACAGTATGATTACGCAGATGGGGCAGAGCCGGTCTCGGATTCCTATGAAACCTATATGCGTCAGATTAATGAGCAGAGTGGCGAGGCAGGCTGGTCTATGGTATGTAAGGCTGGAACAGACCTGACAGAAAAGGTAACAGCAGATGCAGACTATGTAGAGACGCTGGATACCAACTATGTGTTTAGTGCATTCTATACAACGAAGGAGCAATTAGAGGTACTTGCCCAGGTGACAGATGCTACCTTGTTTGAGAATTTACAGACCGTATCTGTAGGTATGGAGGAAGACGACACTATGGCTGCAGTATCCTATTTTAGTGATGGAGTGACAGCGCAGGCGATTACCAATGACAGTGAATCCCATACTTTTATGGACGATTTACAGCTTAAGGGTGTGGAAAGCGCATTAGCGTATGCCAATGCCTTAATCGATTTGAAAAATGTTGCATTTCCCAGGTCGGCAGAAGATCAGTGGGAAATATTAGGAGAGAAAATCTTCAGTAATTTGTATAGTTACTGGGGTTCTTATAAAACCTTTGAGAAAACGACCCTGTCGGAAAGTGATGGACGGATTCGTAATTTCTTGGCATTGGATTACGAGTATGAAGCCATTGGGGACAGAGTGGCATTAACCGTAACAAACGTATCTGGAGAAACCTGGTTTATTATGCGTACCCATGATAAAGAAATAGTGGAAATTACGGGAGGAAGCTATGAGCAGGTGGAAACAGATGTTTACTTAATCTGTGCGAAGGAAAGTAAGGTTATCCTACAGATGAAAAACAGCGACTAGCAGAACGGAGAAAAATATGCGGGTTTGTATTGTAGCAGAAGGGTGTTATCCCTATGTCGTGGGAGGTGTGTCCAGTTGGATTCACAGTATGATTCGTACATTTCCCAATGTGGAGTTTATTATATTATCCATTGTAGCGGATCGTTCCCTAAGCGGTAAGTTTGCATATGAAATGCTTGAAAATGTAACAGAGGTCCATGAGGTATATTTACAGGATGGAGATTGGGATGTAAGTGGCAAGCGGGGACGTCGTACCCGATTAAAAAAACAGGAATATCGAGCCCTTCGCAGCATGATTTTAAATATGCATGTGGATTGGGATACGCTGTTTGATTTATTCCATAAGGAGCGCTTCTCCATAGATGATTTTATTATGGGGGCAGATTTCTTAGAGGCTGCTAAGGAGTGCTATAATCTAAAGTATCCCCAGATTGTTTTTTCAGATTTTTTGTGGACGCTGCGTTCCATGTATCTGCCGCTTTGCTTTGTGTTAAAAACCCATGTGCCAAAGGCGGATTTGTATCACTGCGTTGCTACTGGCTATGCAGGGGTGTTAGGCTGTATGGCAAAGCATTTTCACGGCAGCAGTCTGTTAATATCAGAACATGGCATTTATACAAGAGAACGGGAAGAGGAGTTGATTAAGGCAGACTGGGTAGATGGACTATATAAGAATATATGGATTGACCAGTTTAAGAAAATGTCCCGTCTGGCATATGACCGGGCGGATCAGATAACCTGTCTGTATGAGAAGGCAAGGCAGCTGCAAATGGAGTTAGGTTGCCGGCAGGAGAAAATCGTCATTACACCGAATGGGATTGATACTGCCAGATTTGCCGACCTGCCGGGGAAATCACCGGAGGAGCAAGCATTTGTAAACATTGGTGCGGTACTGCGTGTAGCACCTATTAAAGATGTTAAGACTATGATCCAAGCCTTTGCATTTGCCAAGAAAAAGGTGCCGAATTTGAAGCTTTGGATTATGGGACCTTGGGAAGAGGAGCAGGCCTATGCACAGGAGTGCTTTAATATGGTGGAAACGCTAAGGCTTACAGATGTGGTGTTTACAGGACGGGTTGATGTAAGAGAGTATCTTGGAAAAATGGATTTTACCATTCTTACCAGCATTAGCGAGGGTCAACCCCTTACAATTTTAGAAGGCTTTGCGGCTAAGAAGCCTGCGATTGCCACAGATGTAGGAAATTGTAAGGAGCTGATTCTTGGTGAAGAAGGGGATAGATTTGGGGCAGCAGGCATTGTTACCCATATTATGAATCTGGAGGAAATAGCAGAGGCTATGGTAACTCTGGCAAGAAATCCGGCCATGTGTAAGCAAATGGGGGAAAATGGTTACCGCCGGGTTATGGCATATTATAAAATAGAGCAAATGAAAGAGACCTATACAGATATTTATAAAACCTTTAGTGATAAGCAGGGGATTCCCTGGACTACAGAGCCTTTTGTAGTAAAATAAGGCGGATTAACGAAGGAAAGATGGAAATGGAGGAAGCAGCATGGCAGGTGTTGGTGTCAGATTAAATAAAATCTTTCAAAAGAATACGATTACAACCAATCTGATTGGTATTGGATATAGTGCTGTCATTTCCATTTTGCCTATGGTGTTGGTAATTGGAGCCATTATGGTTATGTCGGTTCTACTAGACTTTGACAAGGTGGGATATGCAACCAGAGAATTATTTTCTTGTACGATTTTATATATCTTCATTTTTGCCTTGTTGTCAGCCGCTCCGTTTAATGCAGTGCTGTCCCGGTATCTGTCAGATGTAATTTACTGGGAAACCTATGAGGATATTATGCCCTGCTTTTATATTGGGCTTCTACTGAATTTGGCATTTGGCTGCCTGTTTGGGATTCCCTTTTGTGCTCACGAATATTTTGTGGGACATGTATCCTGGTGGTATGTATTTACTGGTTTTGTAGGATTTATTGCTTTAATATTAGTATTTTACACCATGTTGTATTTATCTATTTGTAAGGATTATAAGAAGATTTCCGCCTTCTTTACCATAGGGATGACTTTTACAGTGTTGCTTGGTGTTTTACTGGTAAAAGGCTTTCATTGGGAAGTGACCTATTCCATGTTGGTTGCTATGGATGCTGGTTTTATGTTAATTGCAGCATTGGAAATGGCGGTAATCCGTTCTTATTTTCGGAAAAACAGTGGGAACTATAGAAAGGTGCTTTCTTATTTTAGAAAATACTGGAAGTTGATTTTTATTAATTTCCTGTACACACTGGGACTTTACATACATAATTTTGTATTCTGGACAACACCGGGACGTATGGTGGTAGCAAACAGCTTTGTGTGTATGCAGCCCTATGATATGGCAAGCTGTCTGGCTATGTTTACCAACTTATCTGCATCAGCCATTTTTATATCTCGTGTAGAAATGCGTTTCCATGACCGCTATAAGGCTTATTCAGAAGCTGTAATCGGTGGGAGAGGCATGGATATAGAAAATGCTAAAAGCAGAATGTTTAGCCAGCTGGCACAGGAGCTTATGAATCTGGTAAGAATCCAGTTTATTCTTTCCGTTGTTATCTTTTTGTTGTTTGTTATATTCCTGCCGCAAATGGGGTTTGGCGGTCTTGTCATGTGGATTTATCCATGTCTGGCAGTAGGATATTTTATATTATTTTTAGTGTATTCGGCCATTTTGTTTTTATACTATTTTAACGATTTGTCTGGTGCGCTGGTTACAACCATTGTTTTTTGTGGTGGTATTTTCTTAGGCAGTATTGTGGCAACCCATTTATCAGAGATCTGGTATGGAATCGGTGTGGTAATTGGTTCATTTCTGGCATGGTGCGTCGTATATTTCAGATTGCGCTGGTTGGAACGAAATCTGGATGTCCACGTGTTCTGCGAAGGAAATATATTAAAGAAAAAGTGGGGGACCAAACCCTCAGGGAAGGTATTTGACCGCTATGCCGGGAATGTAGGAAGGGAGGAAAGCTAAAAATGGAGGCTGGTTTATTGTTTTGTGTTAGTTTTATTGTAACTGGTGTTTTTTTGCTGGTGGCAGTGATTGTGTCTTTGGCGAAGCATAAGCTTACGGAGACCTTTAGTGTGGTTTGGGCAATTTTTGCCGTACTGTTAATTCTGGCTGGGGCGGTTATTCAGCCAACAGCACTGGCGCGCTATATTAGCACCAGAGGGATGCTTCTATTGCTGTTTATTGCCTATAGTATTCTGGTGGGAGCGTATTTTTTAAGCACATCTATTTCCAGACTGATTCGCAGAAATCAGGAGCTGGCGATGCAGGTATCACTGTTAAATAATGAAAATGCCAGAATTATGCAGCAGATAACAGAAATCGAAGAAAAATTAAAGATGGGGTAAACCGTATGAAGAAGCGTATTTTGTTTGTGATTAACTCGTTGGGGCGGGCGGGGGCAGAGGTTGCCCTGGTAGAACTGTTAAAGAATCTGGACCCAGAGAAATATGACATTTCTCTTCTTGTACTGCTAGGACAGGGCGAGGTGGTGCACGCACTGCCGGATTATGTTAAGGTGTTAAATAAAAATTATGATGATTGCTCTTTATTTACAGAAGAAGGAAAACGGCATTTAAATCGCCATGCTATGAAAACGGCATTTTGCCATGGAGCTATTTTTAAGCATTTTCCTTATGTGGTAAAGCAACTGATTAAAATGATAAAAGCAGGAGATATCAAGAGTGACAAGCTTATGTGGCAGGTGGTTGCCACTGGTGCGCCCAGAGTTTCCGGTCAGTTTGATTTGGCAGTTGCCTTCTTAGAGGGCGGTTCCTCCTATTATGTTGCCAAGTACGTAAATGCGAAACGGAAAGTGGCATTTATACATATCGATTATAAGCAGGCAGGCTATAGCCGGGAACTGGATCAGGACTGTTATGTGAAGTTTGACCGGGTATTCTGCGTGTCTGATGAAGTAAAAGCAACCTTTCAAAGTGTATATCCAGAGTGCCAAGTAGATGTATTCCATAACATTATTGACCAGGATGAAATTCGAAGGAAAGCAAAGCTTCCCGGAGGTTTTACCGACGATTATAATGGAGTGCGAATTCTTACAGTGGGACGGTTAAGTGCACAGAAGGCTTTTGAAGTATCCATTGATGCCATGAAGCTGTTAAAGGATGCAGGTGTGAAGGCAAGATGGTATGTGCTAGGAGAAGGACCGGAGCGTCCTAAGCTGGAGGCCCATATTAAGGAGTTGGGACTGCAGGAAGATTTTATTCTACTGGGAGCAAATCCCAATCCGTATCCCTACATTGCCCAGACGCAGCTTTATGTCCACGCTTCCCGGTATGAGGGTAAGAGTATTGCGATACAGGAGGCACAGACACTAGGATGTACCATATTGGTATCTGACTGCAGTGGTAACCGGGAGCAGGTAATTCCAGAGGAGGATGGGCTGATGTGTGATTTTACAGCAGAGGCAATTCGGGATGGCATTATGAGACTGCTTCAGGATGCAGCCTTAAGCCAACGTCTGGCACAGGCAGCGGCTAAGAAGCAGATTGTACATAAGGAGGATATTGAAAAACTGTTTTATGAAGGATAAAAAGGAATTATTAATCATTATTCCTGCTTATAATGAAGCAGGAAATATCGGACGACTGTTAGAACGGATGGAACAGGAGGGAATCCACAATGTTGCAGATGTACTGGTTGTAAATGATGCTTCTTCTGATGATACAAACTGGATTGTAAAGAAACGAAATTATGCAGTTGTTACCAACGTATTCAATTTGGGATACGGCAGTGGTCTGCAGCTAGGCTATAAGTATGCCATTCGAAGAAAATATCGTTATGTAATCCAGATGGATGCAGACGGGCAGCATGATGTAAGTAATATTCCTGTCTTATACAAGGCATTAAAGACAGAAGATGAAAATGGAAAATGTCCTGATATTGTTATTGGCTCCAGATTTATGGAGGGCAGTACGCCATATCGGGTTTCAGCAGTGCGCAAATTTGCCATCGGGCTGTTCAAAAAGATGATTTATGCGGGAACAGGCAAGCGTTACACAGACCCTACATCAGGGCTGCAGGGATTAAGCTGGCGTGCGGTTTTATTTTACTCAAAGTACGAGCATTTTGATGATAAGTACCCGGATGCCAATATGATTATGCAAATGAGTCTGTTAGGCTTTCGACTGACAGAGGTTCCTGCTGTTATGCATCAGCGGACAGAGGGGGTTAGTATGCATTCTGGTTTAAAACCTGTAGTGTATATGTTTCGTATGACATTTTCCATTCTGGCAGTGTATATTCGCATTAAAGTTTTAAAGATTGATGTGGGGGCAGCGGATGAAGATATTTAAGAAAAAAGGTGCAAGCTTTCAGCCTGCGCCTTTTTTGGAATCAAAAGAGAAATTAAACAATCCCGGAAGAGGCTTTTATGAGATTCATACCTTTGTTTTAGGGGAAACGTGGGATTTAGATAATTTAAAGTGGTGTGTTACAGAGGAAGAGACCATAGCCCTTGTTTTGTTTGATATTGGCTGCTGCCAGAATCGGGAACTGACAGAGGCAGAACTGGAAGCCGTACGTTTGGTTTTACAGGCATTCTCTGACTTAAAACTGGATATGGTGGTACGGGTTACTTATGACAGAGTAGGAAGAGGGTTGATTTCGGAACCATTTTCTTCTACTACCGTCAAGAAGCACATTGTGCAATTGGGGGGTGTTTTACGGGATTTTAGCCATAGGATCTTAGTAATACAGGGTGTGTTTGTGGGAAGCTATGGAGAAATGCACGATTCTAAATTCTTAGATGATAAAACCATGGGCGTTTTGGGGCAGATGCTTTATGAGGCAACCCATTGCGTTATTGCAGTACGCACCCCCAGGCAGTACGAAGTCTTAAAGGAGTGGGTTCCTAAGCGATATCTGGCATTTTACAACGATGGCATGTTTGGCTCTCCTTTCGATTTGGGTACCTATGTCAGCTTGGAGGACCGCAGACAGCAAAGGAAACGGCTCCCTTATGGAATTCATGGGGGTGAGGTTGTATGGGGAGAAGATGGTCTGGATTCAGAAGTCATTATTGCAAGAATGGAAGAATTTCATCTTACCTATTTAAATCAGGTACACGATAAACGTCGTCTGGAGGAGTTTAAGCATATGCCGGGGAAAGGAAAATGGGATACGTTATATGACTATATCCAGACGCATCTAGGATATCGACTGTTTGTAAGCCGGGTGGAAGGGACTGGTAAAAAGCAACAATTACATTTGTCAGTCACGGTGGATAATTCAGGATTTGGCAGTTTTCATCAAGCGGTAAAGTTATATGTAGAGATAGAAACACAGGCAGGAGAAGAAAAGAAGCAACAAATCCCCATAGACTTTGTTTCTATAGAGGGTGGCGGAAGTGAAAGCTTATCTATAGAAATCGAAAATCCGGTACCTGGCAGATATCATCTTACCATGTACCGGAAGTGGGATGACTACCCCATTGCTTTTGCCAATGGGGATAGGGTATTCCTTGGCAGTCTATTGTAAAGCCAGATTAAACAGCCGTTGGGGATTCTGCGTTATTTTATAGCAGACGAAATCATCATCTTCGTAGTATACGCTTGTTTCATAAGTATACAGTCTGGCAAACTGCTTATACCATTCCATAGCCTTAGATTCCAGAATACTTCGTGTACTTAAATCAGTAAACACGTCCCAACTGTTCGTGTAAGCCAGAATTTCATAAGACTTCAGTGTTGATATGTCAGATTTTGTTATGTCCGGACACTGGCTGCAATAAGAACTATAATAGTCATAATAATTCTTCTGCGCCAGCCAGCCGGGACCGGAAAAAAAGTGGCTCTGGGCATATTCAATGGGGTGCTTTTCAATAAATAAAAAGACATATTCAGTAGGCAGCGTGTACTGTTGGCTATAAGAGCAACCTTCTACAAAGGTAAGTAAATCATCGTGGCGACCGTCTTCAATTACCTGATACAGCTCATCATTTGGCGAAACAATAGTGTAAGAGTATTGAGGATAATTGGCAATGATTTTACAGGTTGTCGCAACAGCACCATTGTATCTGGTTAATTCATAGTATAAGTAGCCGTGGTAGTTTCCACTGACAACCACTGCCGCATAGGCACCTAGGAAGGCACAGATAGAAAATGCTGTGGAAAACCATTTCTTTACACATTCACACGCCAGAGACAACAGCATATCAATCGGTATTATCATCACTGCAGTCAACAACAGGTGAATGGTGGAGCATAATCGAGAGCCAGCAATTAAAGCAGGCAGCCCAAGCTGCGGTGCTGCATATGTAAAGAAAAAGATGAAGCATGCCAGCAGAAGTCCGGCGTGACCGTCATATCGATTGCCTGTTAAAACAGTGTTTGGAAACAGCCTTCGCAATGGAAGCATAAGTATCCGGTATAAAAGCCATAACACACCAGCTAACAAGGAGGCCCAAGCATAGTAAAAACGGTGTTCACTATATAAGGTTCCAAAGGTGGTATTGTATAATTTTACCACAGCATTTTTTAGCCTGACAGACAGAGCAGCTTTGGGGGCAGCAGCCTCGGCGCTCTCAGTTGCTTCTGTGGCGGTCTCCGTCGTTGCAGATATAGTATCAGTCTCATTCGTTTCTATTGTGGCTGCATCTGCCGTTCCATTTGTAGAAGTTCCATTTATTTCTGCTTCGGCTGCATCTGCCGTTTCCTCTGTATCGGTTTCCCTGGCTTGTGTTGTTGTTTCTTGTGTATCGTCAGAACCGTAGATATTACTTGTTTCGTCGGTACCGTCCATAACACTCAGCGCCCAACCAATGGAACCTTGAAATTCAATGCCAGAGGCCAATGCCCCGGCCATTGGAATAGAGGCAAGGACAATACCGCCCACTGCAGCAGTTACAAAAGGCACAAAATGGGTAGGCTGAAACAGCTTTGGCAGCAAAAATACTGCCAGACATACACACAGCAGCACAGCCATAATGGTGGTATAAAAATGAATGGCAAAGGATGCCGCTACAGCCAGAAAGAATACAAGAAGATTCTCATCCCACACAAAACGGGAAGGCGCCCCGGTCTTTTTTTTGATTGTATGATGATTACTTTTTAAATAGCGAACCATAAAGGCTGCGCATAAAAACTGGGTAAATAAACCAAACTCCTGCGGTAGTGACCATTGCAGTCTGGACATGCTGTAAATGCCGTCAATACAGTAAACCTTTAAAATTAAGAATAGCAGGATTGATAAAATAGGGCTATACCGCCACCGAAACAGTTCCTTTAACATGCAGTAGGCGGAAAGTACATAAACCAGTACATGAATCCCTGCTAAAAACAGGTTACAGGAGTACACACTGATGCCAAATATGGTGTGCATGGTATAAAGGAAACAGTGCATACCCTCTGGATAAACACCGGAAGAAAAAATCTGTCCCTCAATCAATCCGTAAATCCAAGCGTGGTGGGTATACATATCACCGAAGCCATAGGAGTTATCCTGAAATGCGCCGTAGGAAAAATAAACCATGGCAAAAAGAATCAAGAATAAAAGCAGGGTATATTCCACAAAATGCGGTTTCCATTTTCTCCAGATTTTCTCCCATAGTTTATGGCAGCCGTCCTTGATTGTCTGCCAGATACGAAGGGCAAATAGCTTCCTGCCGTATTGCTTATTAAACAGTCGTTCTAAGGTTTGCAAACGGATACGGTGTTTGGGAACCAGACGAATGAATGCAATTAGAAATACACCATAGAAAAACAGATTTACAGTCCAGGCATTTAATATATGGAATAATCCTAGACCTAAAACTACAGTATTGATTAGAACAATTTGAACAGTTACCAAAAAAGCAAATCGAAATGTTAGGGATTTTCCACGACAAGGTTTATAAAATACCACAGAAGGCCATACAAACATTAAAAAGAAGTAGCCTAGAAAAACCTTTCCAAATTCTATAAACCAGTATAAGCTATCCATGCAAAGTCCCGTCCTCTCTTGTGCTTTGTTTAGGGTATAGTATAGCATAGGAATCTTGGGATGTACAATGGTTTTCACTAGAATTGTGTTGTCAATTTGAAACAGAAGCACTATAATAGGGGCAGACAATTACGAAAGGAAGATATGAATGAGAGATTATTTTCAGGGGGTTGATTTTGTTATTACTTGGGTAGATAGTAATGATCCACAGTGGCAGGCATCGAAAGCCCAATATGAAAGTGGAGCAGGTACGGATTCCAGAAGGGAACGGTATCGCGACTGGGATTTCTTACGATTCTGGTTTCGAGGAGTAGAGAAATTTGCCCCTTGGGTACGGAAGGTCTTTCTTGTTACCTGTGGTCATAAACCGCAGTGGCTGGATTTGAATCATCCTCGCCTTCGGGTTATAGAACACAGTCAGATTATGCCTAAGGAGTATTTGCCTACCTTTAATTGTAATGCCATTGAGATTTTCTTACATAAGATACCGGGAATATCGGAACGGTTTGTCTATTTTAATGATGATATGTTGCTGATACGTAAGGTAAAGGAAAAGGATTTCTTTTATGGGGGTCTGCCTAGGGACATGATGGCGCTGCAGCCTATTATTGCCAATAAAAAGAATACAGTTATGCCTTATTTGTATTTGAATAATTCCATGGTAATTGCCAAGCATTTTGATAAACGTACCTGCATGAAGCGTTATCCATGGAAGTTCTTTAATCCGGGGTATCCACTGCAGTATTTTGGCTATAATCTGTTGGAAACGGCGTTTCCACAGTTTACAGGATTTTATACAGTCCATGGTCCTATGCCATTTCGGAGGGGTATGTACGAGCAGCTGTGGAATTCAGAGGAAGAACTGCTCATGGAGACAGCATCTCATAAATTCCGGGATCAGCGGGATGTTACAACCTATTTGTTTCGGGAGTGGCAGAAGCTGTCCGGACTTTTTAAACCTAAGAATCTACATAAAGATTTTAAATA
>CAZLTS010000003.1:0-16255 GCA_964562495.1 uncultured Lachnospiraceae bacterium
CATAAATACTCAGCTGCCACTATTTGAACAGCTCAAATTCAAACAAGAAGATAAACACCTAAGAGCTTTCAGGTTGCCTGCACCGTTATGACACAGATTATTGCTGCTGTTGCCAGCAGTCAGTACGGCGGTCAGTCTGTAGATATTAAGCATTTGGGTAAATATCTGCGTCGCAGTCGGGATAAGTACAGAGCACATTATCAGGCTGCTTATGGTGATCTGGTTACGCCTGAGATTTTAAACAAATTTGTAGAAGACCGTCTAATGGCTGAGTTAAAGACCGGTGTGCAGACCATGCAGTATCAGATTAATACATTGATGACAACAAACGGACAATCTCCATTTGTTACCCTGTTTTTGCATATCGATGATAACGATCCTTATGTAGAAGAGGTTGCCTTAATTGTAGAAGAGATTCTGCGCCAGCGTTTGGAAGGAATTAAGAATGAGAAGGGTGTTTACGTTACCCCTGCTTTCCCGAAGCTGGTTTATGTATTAGATGAGAACAACTGCTTAAAGGGTGGTCGTTATGACCATATTACCAAGCTGGCTGTAAAGTGTTCTGCGAAACGTCTGTATCCAGATTATATCTCTGCTAAGAAAATGCGTGAGAACTACGAAAATAATGTATTCTCCCCCATGGGCTGCCGAAGCTTCTTATCCCCTTGGAAGGATGAGAATGGTAACTATAAATGGGAAGGTCGTTTCAACCAGGGCGTTGTCAGCTTAAACCTGCCACAGATTGGTATTATTGCCCACGGCGATATGGAGAAGTTCTGGGAATTATTAGAAGAACGTCTGTCACTATGTTTTGAAGCTTTAATGTGTCGTCACCGTGCCTTAGAAGAAACGCTGTCTGATGTCAGCCCGGTTCACTGGCAGTACGGTGCCATTGCCCGTCTGGAGAAGGGTGAGACCATTGACAAGCTGTTACATGGTGGCTACTCTACCATCTCCCTTGGCTACATCGGTTTGTATGAAGTAACCAAGCTAATGACCGGCGAGAGCCATACCACACAGAAGGGTCAGGAATTTGCCTTAAGGGTTATGCGTCGTCTAAGACAGGCAACGGATACCTGGAAGGAAAACACAGGCATCGGCTTCGGTCTTTATGGTACACCTGCCGAATCCCTTTGCTACCGCTTCGCTGAGATTGACAAGAAGCGTTTCGGTATTATTGAAGACGTTACTGATAAAGGCTACTACACCAACTCCTACCATGTAGATGTTCGTGAGAAGATTAGCGCTTTTGATAAATTTAAATTTGAAAGTCAGTTCCAACAGATTTCTTCCGGTGGTGCTATCTCCTATGTGGAGATACCAAATCTGCGCCATAACTTAGAAGCCATTGAGGAACTGGTAAAATTCATTTACGATAACATTCAGTATGCGGAGTTCAATACGAAGTCAGACTACTGTCATGTATGTGGCTTCGACGGCGAAATCATTGTAAATGACAATTTAGAGTGGGAATGTCCACAGTGTCATAACAAAGACCATGCTAAGATGAATGTTACAAGACGTACATGCGGATACTTAGGAGAAAACTTCTGGAATGTAGGTAAAACGAAAGAAATCAAATCCAGAGTTCTGCATATTTAGAAAGGATTTTCCGCCTATGTATTATGCAGACATTAAACAGTATGATGTAGCAAATGGTCCCGGCATCCGGGTATCCGTTTTCGTAAGCGGCTGTACCCACCACTGTCCGGGGTGCTTTAATGAGGTGGCTTGGGATTTCCACTATGGAAATCCCTTCACTCAGAAAAATATAGATGACATTATTGGCTATCTGTCCGCACCCTACTACCACGGCATCACCCTTCTTGGCGGCGAGCCCTTAGAGCAGGTAAACCAGCAGGGACTACTGCCTCTGGTACGTCAGGTACGGGAAACTTATCCAGATAAAAGCATCTGGTGTTTTACTGGATATGATTTTGAAAAAGATGTATTAGGCCGGATGTATCAGGAATATCCGGAAACAAAGGAGCTTCTGTCTTACATCGATGTATTGGTAGATGGTAAGTTTGTAGAGGCTTTAAAGAATGTGAATCTTTACTTTAAAGGTTCCTCCAACCAGAGAACCATTCTTGTACAGGAATCCCTAAAGGCCGGAGAAATTGTTTTGTGGGATCCCCCCAAATACGACTACTAAAACGACTACTGAAGGAGGAAACAGCTATGATTACAACTGTTCCCATTAAGAAATTAGATGCTGCTGCTACCATTCCCACTTACGGAAGTCAGTATGCAGCAGGTGCAGATTTATACGCATGCTTAAAAGAGCCTGTTACCATTGCTCCCGGTGAGACCTATCTGGTTCACACCGGTATTGCCTTAGAGGTTCCAGAAGGGTATGCAGGTTTAATCTATGCACGAAGTGGACTGGCTTCTAAAAAGGGGCTGGCACCTGCCAACAAGGTTGGCGTTGTAGATGCAGATTACCGTGGCGAAGTCATGGTTGCACTGCACAATCACAGTCTTACGGCTGCAACTATCGAGCCGGGCGAGCGAATTGCCCAAATGGTAATCACACCATTTATTACGGCTGCATTTGTAGAGACTGATGAATTAAATGAGACAGTCAGAGGCGCCGGCGGATTTGGCTCCACCGGTACCAAATAAATTTTGATAAATCCCTCTTTTCTATGAAGCCATTGGCGCTACTGCCCGGTTAACACCTCATTTAGCAGTTCCGTCAATGGCTCCATTGCATTTAAAGCCTCTTGTAATGTATTGGTCTGTGCTCCCACCTCAATCAACATCGCCTTCGGTCTCAGATCCAGATTGTATTTATAAGCATTTAAGTAATTGGCACGCACCAGTGTGGGATACGCTTCCAGTGCTTTGATACGCATCTGCAGACTCATAGCCAGATTCTCTGTACGATAGGGATTATATAAGCTATCCACATCCCCCACTCCTGTAATTCGTGACATGCCATTAAAGAAAAGAATCTGTGCCGTTTCCTTTCCATTAACGGTAGTTACCAGACGGGTACTTTCCGCTACACCGTCTCTGTGAATATCTAACACCACTTCTATGGTGGGATTGTCTTCTAATATTTGACTAATCTGCTCCCTGGCATAATCATAGGCCTGATTCCGGTCAAGCTTCCCATTTACCAAATCATAGCTGGTGGTATCGTGGATTACATTATATCCCATATCCGTTAGAAGCTGGGTAAGATAATTTCCTACTGCCACTATGGAGGTAGCAGCATCTCCTTGTGTACTGTCTGAAAATCCTTCCTGGGAATGGGTATGATAAATGAGAATCTGTGGCTTTGATGCATCTGTCTGCTGTAGTGTCATATCCATTTTCGATAATTCATAGAAATCCACATCCTCCTCCGTAATGTATGTAGTAGAAGACATGGCATAATAGTTTTTAATCATGCCACTAAAATCCTTAAGCTGGGATTTAGACAACACCGACTTCGTTTTCGTTGTTGTAGTTGTGGTTGTGCTAAGGCTGGTCTGCTCCTTCTTGCTTGTTTTCTCTGCTTCCCGCACCGGCTGCACATCCTCTGCCATACGAAAGAATTCTTCCTGATTCCAGAAGGCAGATGTGGTATTATCCGCTTCCACGTACCTCCATAAAGGCAGCCAGGTAAGAAGCTGTACTGCCTTTTCTGTTTTGGAGGTCTCCATTTCCATCACATAGCTTCTTAATGGACTGCTATCTATGAAAATCAACCAGCACACAGGCAAAATTACGAGCCAAAAGCCTTTATTCCATTTACGTTTCACAGCCTGCCTCCTGTAGTTTCTCTCTTTTATATATATGCAGTTTTTTCTATTTATGCCCTATCTGTTCCTTAGAAAATGCCTCGTTAATTCCCGCTGCAATGACTTCGCTTAAATGGCGCACCGTTTCATCAATATCCTTTGGTGTTACATACAACGTTCCTAATTGCGGCTCCAGCAATTCTTTTACCAGTTGTTTTCTTTCCTGTCCCCCAAACTGTTTTCCGATTTTCTCAAGGCCTAATGCCGTAATAAATCCATCCATGGTATCTGCTACAATGGTGGCTGCTTCTACAACAGTAGGCACACCAACTGCAATTACTGGAACCCCTATAGAACGCTGGGTAATATGACTGCGGTGATTGCCCACACCGGAGCCTGGTGCAATACCAGTATCTGTAATCTGAATGGTTGTATTCACTCTTCTCGTGCTGCGGGCAGCCAGAGAATCAATGACCACTACTACATCCGGTTTTGATTCCTTTACAACCCCTTTAATAATCTCTGCAGTTTCCATACCGGTTTTTGCCATAACGCCGGGAATCAAGCTACTAACCTTCGCTGCACATTCGTCCTGTAAGTGCCTTGTAATACATAATCTGGCAACTGCCATGGGACCTAAGGCATCTGCTGTTACATCCAGATTTCCCAAGCCTACCACTAATACAGACAAAGCCTCATTTTTCTTCTTCGGCACCAGCTTTTTAATTTGTTTGCCCAGTACCTCAATCATATCCTGACAGTCTCCTTCTACCTCCTGAAGACGCTTTTGCTCTAAGGTAATATAAGTGCCCATAGGTTTTCCCATAGTCTTGGCACCCTCTGCCGTTTCTATATGCACCTTGGTAAGCGCAATATCCGTATTCTCCACCTGTTTTTTCTCAAGCACCACACCTGCTATCTCCCTATGGGTTCCTGCAAACTGCTCTCTTACCTCTAATGCCAAATCAGTTCTCGGCACACCTTCCTTTTTCTTTCCCACTTTTACACCTGCTTTTTTTCTAATTAGCATGTTCCAATTGGAAAAATTTATACACGAAATTCCAAAAAGAGTATTGACACAGACTATTTTGTTCGTTAAAATAGAACTGCTTTGTGATGGGACGTCCGCATTTAAACCTCTCACGCAAGGTGATTTCTATATAATCGTACGACCCATACTCTCTCACGGGAAGTACACAATATAGTTGGAGGTATATATACAATGGCTAATATTAAATCAGCAAAGAAGAGAATTCTAGTAAACGAGACAAAGGCAGCAAGAAATAAGGCAATCCGTTCTAAGGTTAAGACAGCAATTAAGAAGGTAGAAGCTGCTGTTGCAGAAGGCAACAAGGAAGCTGCATCTGCTGCATTAAAGGTTGCTACAACTGAGATTGACAAGGCTTGCACAAAGGGCGTTTACCACAAGAACAACGCTTCTCGTAAGGTTTCCCGTTTAACAAAAGCTGTTAATACAATCGCTTAATTGGATAAAAAACCCAAAAGGAGTTCGCAAACTGCGAACTCCTCTTTATTTTGTCTTTCCATAACGAACTAATATCATTTCTACTGCCTCCTGCTCCGGCAGATTACCTGTCTTTACCGCTTCCTCGTTAGCTATACATTCCTCCACAGCCCGCTTTAACTGTGCAGTGGAGTAACGACTGCCTTGCTTCTCCAGTTGTCTTACAACCCAGTCACTACGAAGACCAAGCTTGGCTACCACATCCTTAGGACTGTAGCCCTGTTTACGCAGGCTTTTCACTGCTAACAGCTGAGCAAATTGCCTGCCAAGCATATAAAGAATACGCATGTAGGGTTCTTTACTTTCAACTAATTCATAATACAGGCCAAAGGTCTTGTGTACATCACCCTCTGACATAGCGGAAAACAAATCAAAGATTTTCACTTCAATCCGCTTTGTACAAATCAATTGTACCGCCTCCTCTGTAATAACCGGGTTTTCAATATCATAAGCGATTACCTTCTCTAGCTCATTGGCAAGCATATGCATATCTTCTCCCACTAGATTAATAAACAATTCCATGGTATTTCTGGTAATCTGCTTATTCGCTGCCGCAATACGCTTTAAAAGCCAGTTGCTTAAATCCTTGGCAGACGGTGTGTTTAACTCACACACATAACCTGTTTCCTTTACTAGCTTATATAAGCGGTTTCGCTTATCCACTTCTGCTTCTACAAACACGAAAATGGTGCTGTCTGGTTTATCCTTTAAATAATTCACCATTTCCTCACTGGCACTTTTAAAGAAGCCTGTATTTTCCAAAAGAACCAACCTGTAATCTGCAAAAAAGGGCATGGTTTCTGCCAAATCAATCATCTGCTTAATGGGGATATTCTTGCCCTCGTAGTAGTGATAATTCATATCATCCTCTCCTACGATACCCTCCTTGAGCAGCTTCTTATACTGGGACTTTAAATAATTCTCATCACCATATAACAGATATACCGGTTTCCAATTTTTATCCTTAATATCCTGGGTTAAATTCTTCACGTATCCTTCCTCGTTTTCTATATATTAGACTCCCATAAACAGTAATCACATAAATGCTCAAATCCTGCGGTTTTTCGGTGTTCGTTCATTGTATCGCAAGCAAAGCTCGCTAACGCTCATTGTAGCACAAATTGTTATCGCAAGCAACGTCTATGTTTCTGTAAGCCCCAAATATCCACTATACTTTATCGTCTCATCGAGTTTCACTGTTAAAGCACCGCAATCATAGGTTCCGAATATTTTACAACCATAGGTTTGCAGGCGGTTGATAGTGTCGGCATGGGGGTGTCCGTACAGATTATTGATGCCTGCGGAAATCCAAGCCACCTGTGGCTTAAGCATGTCTAACAACGCCTCTGATGTGGCATTTTTCGAGCCATGATGCCCTACCTTTAGAAAATCTACCGTTCCCACAGTAGCAGTTTCCAAGAAGGTTTCTTCTCCTTGCAATTCCAAATCTCCAGTAAATAATCCCCGCCACATACCATTTTTATAATCTGCCAGCAGCACAAGGGAGCTTGCATTACTGTCATCTATTTCCATATTAACACCGGGATATAAAACCTGGAGTGTAAGATTCCCTGCTGTAATCTTATCTCCGGCACTAAGCCATACAATGGGAATCTTATGTGCCTTGGCCAATGCTTCTAGTTCTTCATAGCCTTCGTCCTCCTGCACATAAGGAGACAGTGCCAACCGCTTAATGGTAATCCCATAGTCCTCCTCTATCAGCTCTGTAATTCCATTGTAATGGTCGCTGTCTAAATGGGTGATAACCGCACAATCTATAGTATCAATTCCCTGCGATTGTAAATATGGCTCCATTCGATAAGTGCCCACACCAGATACGGAGCTGCTGCCGCCATCTATGGTAATCACCTGACTGCCACTGCGAATGACAATACTGTCTCCTTGCCCTATGTCCACCATGGTAATTTCGCAATCAGATGAAAACCGTAAGAATAATACGACCAGCATAAGAATAAAACCAGCAGGCATAATTTTCCTGTCCTTCCTGCTTTTTCTCTTGCCGAGATAACGGATAAGCAACATGGTAATGGCACCGATTGCGTAGTAAACTGCTATCTGCCATAGCTTTGGCTGTCCTACGCACCATACGGCCCCGGGCAGCTTAACCGTCTGTTTGCAAATCCATATATATCCTGCTATAATCCATCGTCCCGGTATCAGAAGGATACTGTTTAACCACGGTGACAGACAGCATACCAAGCCAGACAATAATACTGTACTCATAAGGGGAACAACAATCAGGTTAATGAGTACACCATATACTGCCACTTTATAATAACAATAAAGCTGAATGGGCAAGGTACCCAATGTAGCACCTATAGATACACTGACAAGCTGCCAAATCCTCGTAACCATTCCATGTCCCTGGTTCCACTTCATAAGCAGCGGTGTAATGAAAAACACCCCTGCCACTGCTGCCACAGATAGGAGAAATCCACTTGCCATACAGTATCCCGGATTCTCTATGAGCATCCACATGACTGCTATAGACAGGGCTGTTAACCCGTCATAGCCACGTCCGCGCCAGTCTGCCCACAGCATAAGCCACAGCATTACAATGGCCCGTATGGTAGCAACACCATTTCCGGTCATAATTCCAAACAGGATGGTAACGCCTAGTGCAGACACCCCACTAATTCCCCGGCAGAATAGGCGCCGCAACAGCCTATACAGCCCCATACCGATTATGCTGATATGCATTCCTGATATACTTAATAAATGGCTAATAGAGGCGAGTGAAAACAGTGTCTTTACCTCGCTTTCAAGCTCTGTTCTGTCCCCAGTCAACACACTTAAGAACACACCATACGCCTGCGTGTCTCCTGCGCATCCCTGCTCTAATCTATTCTGCCAGCTGCTTCGTATAGATTGGAGCCACTGTTTGAATCCATTTGCTTCCTTTACAAGCTCTAGCTTTGTTACATCTGATATTTGTAAGAAGATTCCCAACTCCTGATAATAGGACTTACTGTTAAAATTCCCCGGATTTCTCCCATTTTCCATAGCCTTCACAGTTCCTGTTACCGCTACTTTAGCACCCAGCTGGAGACTGGCAGTATCCTCCATAAGCACACGAATCTTACCTACATTAGATGTATTCCCTGTAAGAATCACTGCCACACCACTGGTTGTTTCTGATACACTTTCTATGTTTCCGGTTACTGTAATCGTTTCTCCCGCTTCTATTCCATCTCCATATGCCCGTTTACTACTGTATCGGCTCCCCTTCCACATACCAACTACAATTACCACGATAAAAACAAAAGACACTACCCACAGGCGCCATGTAACGCCTGCAGTAATGCCTTCTTTTAGCACGCAAACAACAGCAATCCCTATGGCTGCTGCAATCCATGCTTTATGATATAAATAACCAAACTCTCCAAATATCAAAGCCGTCATCCAAAATACAAACGGCCGATTCATTCTTCTTCGTTCTTACTCCTCTTCTGTTTCTGCATTCATAACCTCCGGCAGCAACGTTGTCTCCTCCGTCTCTGTTTCCCGGTTAATGTCATCTACAATATCCTCATTTTTCTCCATAGCCTCCTGAAGTGAAAGAAAGCCTTGATACATCACGTCACTTTTACCATCTATCAAAATCTGCACCTTAGAAATATAAGACACATCCGCTAAGGAATTTACAAGAGAATAAATGGTGATGTAAGGGTCATAATCCAGATTCTGTTTTAAAAACTTCGTAGAGAAATTCACGTAACAGATATGGTCTGTGGTGCTTACACTCACCAGCTCCACATCATCATCTATGGTTGGATAATAACCATCTGTAGACGGTCCTTCAATTAGCTTCTCTACTACATACTCTTCAATAGATGTATTCTCTGGTATAACACCTGTGGTGGCATAAGGTCTTAAAAACTTACCACTGTCATCTGCATAATACAAGGTGACACTGACATTCACATAACTATTTAAAAGTTCTGAGCCTGTATCTGCAAAATCCTGCTCGGTCATAACCCCTGGTGTAGTTCCGTCTGCCAATGTTAAAGCATCCTCACCAATTAGAAACTCCACACCTTTCACCTGTGGAATCTGCATCAGGGTTAATACAACGGAGCTGCGGCACAAAACCTCCTGCGCCGTACTCATCTGCTTATAGGTCTCACTAAATGTAATACTGACAACACCGGTTTCCTCATCAAAATTAACATCACTCTGACCTGCTTCCTCAGGGATGGAACGCTTCCGTTCCAAATCCGAAGTATTTTTCTCAAGCTTCTTAAGCATAGCTGACACCATAGCAAGAGGCTCGTCATCATCCGGGGTATAGGCCATTTTATTTAACCCATCCCCATTCTGATTTACATAATACAGATAATAATCTCCTTCTTCTGCTGTCTCCTCTGTGGCACATGCAGTAAACCCAATCTGAACCACAAGGAGCAACAGTATCATATAGCCAAGTCGTTTCATTCTGCATCCCTCCGTTCTACGCCAATAAAGCTTAGTGGAATACGAACGCTAAATGTGGCACCCTCGTCTTCCTTACTGTAAACCTTAATACTGCCGCGATGCAGCAATACTGCTGACTTCGTAATCGCAAGTCCCAGTCCGGTTCCACCTGTCTGTCTGGCTCTTGCCTTATCCACACGATAAAAACGGTCAAACACCTTATCCTGCACATCCTCAGGAATACCCATACCACTATCCGATACATTTAAGTAAAAATACTTATGATCCGCATTTAAGGATATGTGTACCCAGCCGTCCAGAATATTATACTTAATGGCATTTTCCACCAGATTATTAATAATCATGGACATCTTCACCTCGTCCACATCTGCAATAACCGGCCGGAAGCTCTCAAATACCAGTTCAATATTTTTCTTGGCTGCTATAGGACGTAACCGTTTTAACACTGCCTCTACCAGCTCATTAATATTCTTCGGCTCAATCTTTAAATCCTGCGCAGACTTATCCATACGAACCAGTGTCAGCAATGATGTAATAATATCATTTTCACGATCAATCTCTTTTACAATGTCTCCCAAGAACTCCTTATACATCTCCTCCGGAATGCCTTCCTGCAATAACAAGGAATCCGCCAGAACCTTCATAGAAGTAATCGGCGTCTTTAATTCATGGGATACGTTTGATACAAATTCCTGTCTGGAATCCTCAGATTCCTGTAGTCTCTGAAGCATCTCATTAAAGGCTTCTGCAATCTGTTCCGTTTCATAATAGCCTCGGATAGAAATGGTTTCCTTTAAATTACCTGAGGAAATCAAAT
Organism: uncultured Lachnospiraceae bacterium; assembly: GCA_964562495.1. Classification (GTDB taxonomy): domain Bacteria; phylum Bacillota; class Clostridia; order Lachnospirales; family Lachnospiraceae; genus CANQSA01. The sequence continues at coordinate 10,529 of CAZLTS010000003.1, forward strand.
CAATAGACTGTTCAATCTTCTTAAGAGGCTTAACAATCAAACTGGATACCCACAATGCAACACCAAAGGCTACCAATAATGCCAGCAGCTCTACAATCATCTTCTTCCGTTCAATCTCGGTAAACATATCTGCAGCTTCCTTAATAGGGAAAGAGATATATAACACACCTACGATTTCACTGTTATTCTCATCATAGATACCCACTGCTGCCTCATAGGTTCCCTTGTCTTTATCCAGTACGAACTGGTTCTCACCACCCATACTGTCAAATACCATGCTGGAAATACTAACCTTATTCTGATCCAGGAAATAAGTATCCTTTACAATACGGTAATTCTCATCAATCACCATAACACGACAATTATAAAAAGCCGCCATAAGGTCAATTTCCGCCTCCACTGTGTCACTGCTGTTCTGCAGATAACCGGAGGTACTCATATGATTCCGTAGAACAATGACCTGATTCTGGTGACTTGCCATTCTCCGGTCCAGTGTAACAGATTCCATAATATCCACCAGATAGGTACTGCCAATCCACAAGGGAACTAAAGCTACTACCAGCATAATTAAGAATAGAAACAGACGCATACTCCAAAGCCGTCTTCTGTTTTTCCAAATCTTATTCTTTAAAATAATAACCCACTCCCCACTTCGTATGTACAAATGCCGGTTCTCCCGGATTCTCTTCTATCTTCTCACGCAGTCTTCTAACGTGAACGTCTACAGTACGCACATCGCCCGGATAATCATAGCCCCAGATCATGTTAAGCAGTTCTTCTCTGCCATAGACCTTATTAGGATGGGTAACCAGAAGCTCTAATAAATCAAACTCCTTCGTAGTCAGGTTAATTTCTTTATCTCTGATAAATGCCCGTTTAGACTCTAAATCCATTTTTAAATCCTTCTTCTCCACAACATGTGGCTTTACAGGCTGCTCTACGCGCTTGCTTCTTCGTATAATTGCCTTAATTCTGGCCTTTACCTCCAGAATATTAAAAGGCTTCGTAATATAATCATCTGCGCCATATTCCAAGCCCAGAATCTTATCCATATCCTCTCCCTTAGCTGTCAGCATAATAATGGGCATATCAGAAAAAGAACGAATTTCCTGACACACTTCTAAACCGCTATAGACAGGCAGCATCAAATCTAACAGCACCACATCATACTGCGTCTGTCTTGCCAGCTCAAGGGCTTCCTCGCCATCATAGGCACAATCCACCTCATAACCGTCTTGTTCCAAGCTGAAACGTATACCCTTTACAATCAGCTTCTCATCATCTACTACTAAGATTTTGTTCCCCATGCTTTTCATTTCTCCTTTAAGTCTTAATCAGACTCTTAAATTTCTCGTAGGACCCTTGTTTAATCCCGCTGACATTCATAATATCCTCTGGGGCTGCAAATGGTCCATTTTCTTCTCTGTATGCAATAATCGCAGCCGCCTTTGCTTCTCCTATCCCCGGCAATGTCATAAGCTGCGTGGCATCTGCCGTATTGATATTCACCAGACCATCCGACACCTCTGCTGTACCCTGACTGGCTGTGCCACTGGCTGATGCTTCCATCTCAGATGCATCCGGTACATATATCTGCTGGGCATCCGTAACCACCTCAGCCAGATTCACCTGTCCTTCCACTGCATCACCAGTCATACCACCTGCTGCCGCTATAGCCTCATAAACTCTGGCACCGGACTTTAGCTGATATACACCCGGGCTTTTTACCGCGCCGCATACATACACATATACTTCCGATTGTTCTGTTTCCATGGTTGTACTTTCTACCTGTTTCGTTCCACTCCCTGTTTCCATCTGTAACGTATCCGTTTCATTACAGCCTGTAAGCAAGAGTAAAACAGCTGCACACACAACCATACATAAATAGCTCTTATTTTTTCCTTTTTCCATACATGAACTCCTTTCTGTCCATGCACAGATTACGACGGTTCTATTTTACACAATTCATTGCCAGATTACAATAGCTTTAAACACAAAAATTCTCCCATTCTTTTTTCTTCAAGAATGGGAGAAGACTGCTTTTTCTTTATTTTACCTGTGTTAAAACGCCCTTTAAAATGGTTGTCATAGTATCAACATCTTCTTTGGTAATAACAAGAGGAGGTACAAAACGAAGTACGTCTGCTCCTGCAGAAATTAAAATAAGTCCTGCCTCTAAGCAACCGTTAATGACATCTCTTACTGGAACTGTAAGTACAAGTCCCTGCATTAGTCCACGTCCCCGACGGGCAGTAACGGAGTCAAACTCCTCTACGATTTCATCCAGCTTCATTTCTAAATAAGTGGAAACCTCTTTTACATGCGCTAAAATATCCATAGAGTCAAACAGGTCATATACTGTGCTGACCGCCTGACAAACCAAAGGATTACCACCATAGGTGGTTCCATGATCTCCCGGTGCCATAGCTGCTGCCACCTTCTCTGTTGCTACAAATGCACCTACCGGCACACCGCAGCCCAAAGCCTTCGCCGTGGTAATTACATCAGGCATAATTCCATACTGCTCATATGCATACAGTGTTCCAGTTCTGCCCATGCCACACTGAATCTCATCGCAAATCATAACAATATCATGCTCATCACATAGCTTGCGGATTCCTGCTACAAATTCTGGATCAGCTGGATAAATGCCGCCTTCACCTTGTACAGTTTCAAAAATAATACCGCAGGTCTTATCAGAAATCAGTGCCTTCACACTATCTAAATCATTATATGTGGCAAACTTCACACCACCAATTAAGGGTTGGAATGCTTCTCTATAATGGGCGTTACCTGTTACAGATAAAGCCCCCATTGTTCTACCATGGAAGGAATGTTCCATAGCAATAATCTCGTTTCTTTCCTTACCATACTTGTTAAAAGAATACTTTCTTGCCAGCTTCAATGCACCTTCAATGGCTTCTGCACCACTGTTGGTAAAGAATACACGGTCAAAGCCTGTCTTCTTGCAAATCTTATCTGCTGCTTCAATAGAAGGTATATTATAAAACAGGTTGGATGTATGAATTAGTTTATCTACCTGTCCTTTTACTGCAGCATTGTATTCCGGGTTATTATAGCCCAACGCAAACACTGCAATACCTGCAGCAAAATCTAAATATTTCTTTCCGTTTACGTCATACAGATTTACCCCTTCACCTTTTTCCAGCACAATGGGAAACCGGTTATAGGTATGAATAAAATCCTGCTCTGCGCAGTTCATATATTCCTTTGCGTCCATAGTTACTCTCCTCTAAGTTTAAAAATCGTCCTCTGTACCACGATAGAAACGTTCCTGAGAATCCTCTAAAATCGCAGTACCAATACCTTTGTTAGTAAAGATTTCCAGTAACAGGCAATGTGGAATTCTTCCATCTAAAATATGCACTCTGGAAACACCTTCATCTATGGCATTAATACAATTAGACAGCTTAGGCAACATACCGCCGCCAATCATACCGGAGTTAATCAGCTCCTTTGCCTCCGTTGCAGTCATTTCAGAAATCAAAGAATTCTTATCATTAAAATCCTTGTATAATCCCTCTACATCTGTTAAAAATGCCAGCTTCTCTGCATTTACTGCCTTGGCAATAGCACAGGCCGCATCATCTGCGTTAATATTGTAGCTTTGATAATCGTCGCCTAAGCCAATCGGGCATACGATAGGCAGGAAGTCCTTCTCAAGCAGGTCATATAAAATCTTGGCATTGACCTCTGTAACATCACCAACGAAGCCAATGTCCTCGCCATTTGCATACTTCTTCTTCACCTTTAACAGGCCACCATCTTCGCCACTGATACCAACTGCATGAACTCCCAGCTTCTCTACCTTCTGTACCAAGGTTTTATTCACGCGGTTTAATACCATCTCAGCTACTTCCATGGTTTCTGCGTCTGTTACACGAAGACCATTTTTAAATTCAGGCTCCTTACCGGCTGCGCGAACCCATTTACTGATTTCCTTACCACCACCATGTACGATAATCGGCTTAAAGCCTACCAGCTTTAACAACGTAGCATCCTGAATTACGCTCTCCTTTAATCCTTCATCTAACATGGCACTGCCGCCGTATTTAATTACAATAATGCGTCGGTTGAAACGCTGGATATATGGCAATGCTTCAATTAATACATTGGCCTTCTGTAGTATCACTTCCATTCCCATGTCTTTGTCCTCGCTATCCTTGAAAATCATTACTATCTCCTATCTTAACACAGTTTGTTTACGAACGGTAGTCCGCATTTATTTTCACATAATCATAAGTCAGGTCACAGCCCCATGCAGTAGCACTGGCGCTTCCCATTTTCACATCCGCAATGGCTGTTACTTCCGGCTCTGACAGAATTTTCGTAGCCTCTTCCTCGCTATAATCTGTAGCACGACCATTTTCAGCAATCTGTAGCTTACCTGCTGCACTTTCAAAATACAAGTCTACCTGATCCGGATCAAACTGCGCACCGGAATAACCCATAGCACAAAGGATTCTACCCCAATTGGCATCATGTCCGAAAATTGCCGCCTTAGTCAGACTGGAGGTTACGATTGATTTCGCCAATGTAACTGCCTGCTCCTTACTTTCAGCACCTACTACCTTCACCTCAAATAGTGCAGTTGCACCTTCACCGTCTCCAGCAATCTTCTTAGATAAGTATGTATTTACTGCATGCAGTGCCTCTACAAACTTCTTATAATCCTCATTTTTCTCTGTAATCTTCTCATTTCCTGCCAGACCATTTGCCATAAGCAATACCGTATCATTGGTAGAAGTGTCTCCGTCTACTGAAATCATATTAAAGGTATCCTTGACATCTTCTGATAACGCTTCCTGTAACAGCTGCTTATCAATAGACAGGTCTGTGGTAATGTATCCAAGCATGGTACACATGTTAGGATGAATCATACCAGAGCCCTTACACATACCACCAACTACAACCTTCTTACCACCCACTTCTATCTCATAGGCAATCTGCTTCGGTACTGTGTCTGTTGTCATAATCGCTTCCGCTGCCAACTGACCTCCTGCCAGTTCCCCAGACAACGCATCCTTTAGTGCTGCGATACCCGGAACGATCTTATCCATAGGCAGCTGCTTACCAATAACACCTGTAGAACCAATCAATACTTCCTCTGGCTTACAACCAAGCACCTTCGCTGCAGCATCTGCTGTATCCTGACAGTAGCCCATGCCCTCTGCGCCTGTACATGCATTCGCCACACCACTATTTACAATAACAACCTGTGCCTGTGGCTGATTGTATACCTGATTTCTATCCCATATAACCGGTGCTGCCTTAACAACATTCGTTGTAAAGGTTCCTGCTGCTGTAAATGGCACTGTGGAATAAATCATTGCCATATCCTTCTTGTCTTTTTTAATACCGGCCTGAATACCGGCTGCCATAAATCCCTGTGCAGCTGTAACGCCGCCTTCTATTTGTTTCATATTAATCTCCATTCTTAAGACGTTTGTCGCTGTGATTCTCTTATGGGAACATAGGAACCTGTAGCAATCCTGTCGTTTCCTCTAATCCAAATAATAAATTCATATTCTGTACTGCCTGTCCGGCTGCACCCTTAACTAAGTTGTCCATAGCACCCATCATAATAATACGGTTGGTACGTGGATCAATCTTAAAGTTCACATCTACATAATTACTGCCTTCTACCCAACGTGTCTCTGGGCATACCCCTTCATCCAGCACACGAACAAATTGCTCATTGGCATA
>CAZLTS010000004.1:0-15861 GCA_964562495.1 uncultured Lachnospiraceae bacterium
AGCAGATGACGTCAATCCCATGTAATGCTGTATATTCACCGACCTGAGCATGCAGCGAACGTTCCTCTCTGCCAAGCTCGAACATATCTCCAAGCAAAGCAACCTTTCTGCCAGAAACTAAGGAAAGCACGTCTACAGATGCTTTTACAGAAACCGGATTGGCATTATAGCAATCATCAATAATGGTAATACTGTCTGTCTGAATCTGATTATTTCTGCCGCTGACTGCCTTTAAAGTGGCAATGCCTGCTGCCATCTCCTCTAAGGTCATACCAAGCAGTTGTCCTACTGCAATACCTGCCAAAGCATTCTGTACCATATGTTTTCCCGGAATGGGAATATGCACAGATACAACCTCCGTTCCCATATGCAGGTCAGCACGAACTCCTGCAAGACCATCTTCTACAACATGATCTGCATAGATACCGCTTGCCTGATTTTCCAATCCATAGAATATGGGTGCTTCGCCCTTTACCTTGGCGATGGTTCTTAACTTATCATCATCTCCATTTAAAACAACTCTGCCTCCTGGCTGCAGGAAATCAAAAATCTCTGTCTTTGCCCGAAGTACACCATTTCTATCACCTAAATTTTCCAAATGGCAGTAGCCAATATTGGTAATTACACAAATATCCGGTTTAGCAACCTCACTTAACCGGTGCATCTCACCAAAGCTGTCAATTCCCATTTCCAATATGGCAATATCATGCTCCGGACGCAGCTTGAATACCGTTAAAGGAAGACCGATTTCATTATTAAAATTACCTTCTGTTTTTAGTACATGATACTTCTGTCCTAATACCGCTGCTAACATTTCCTTGGTGCTGGTCTTACCAACACTTCCGGTTACACCGATTACCCTCACACCGGAAACAGTACGGTAATAGGCTGCAATATCCTTAAGTGCCTGCTTCGTAGATGCCACCTGAATATACGCTGCCTTACTTGTATCGAATCCCGGCAATGGATGCTCTGTTAAAGTAGCAATGGCACCTTTTTCTATTACCTCGGGAATAAAGCTGTGTCCATCTACCCGTTCTCCTACAATGGGAATATATAAACCGCCAGCCTCCACCTGTCTGGAATCAATTACAATACTTTCTACTTCCCTGCTCTCCAAATCCGGTGTTCCTACATATGTACCACCACACGCTTCTGTAATTGCCCGCAATGTCATATTTTTCATCATCTGACTTTCTTCCTTCCTGTCTATTTTATATACTTCTTCATAGAAACCTGTACCAAATGCTCACACAAGGTTTCATAATCCATACCGATCTGTGCTGCTTCCTGTGGCAGCAGACTGGTGGCTGTCATGCCCGGCAGCGTATTGGCCTCTAAGCAGTAATGCTGTCCGTCTTCATCTAACAGAAAATCAATTCTACAGTATCCTTCTAACTTCAGTGCTGCTGCCGCCTTTACTGCATCTGCCTGCATCGCTTTGGCAATGGACTGTTCCACCTGGGCCGGACATACCTCCTTGGTCTTGCCATTATACTTACTCTCGTAATCATACCAACCATCTGCGATAATCTCAATAACTGGAAGTGCCTTACCATCTATAACGCCAATAGAGAACTCCCGTCCCTTAACATAAGCTTCTACCACAACCTGATTTTCGTAGCCAAATGCCTTCTCTAAAGCCTCTGCATATTCCTCCTGGGTATGACAAATATACACACCAATACTGGAGCCGCCGCAACAAGGCTTAACCACACATGGCAACACAATAGCTGGAGAATTCTTTGCTTCCTCCAAAGCCTCTATAGGAAGCACCGTTCCCTTAGGCATAGGCACACCGGCTCCTGTAACAATCCGCTTAGTAATGCCCTTATCCATAGCCATGGCACTACCTAAATGCCCTGTTCCGCTGTAAGGGATTCCCATTAAATCAAGCATAGCCTGAATACGACCGTCCTCACCATTTTGTCCATGCAGACCTAAGAATACAAAATCAGCCTTCTGGCAAATGGCAAGCACATTTTCTCCAAGCATAGGTGCCCCATCTGCTAAAGCCCGGGCAACCCGAGAAGAGTCAGCCCGCATTTTCTGTTCCTGAGCGTCTATATCATAATCTGCCTGTTCAAAAGGATTGGCATCCTTAGTTCCAAAAAATATATCTACAACAACTGCATTGTAACCCTTTTTCCGTAATGCTTTACATACATTGGTTCCACTGCTAATGGAAACGTCTCGTTCTGTGCTTGTTCCCGCTGCCAAAACAGCGATGTTACGAATCTTCATACTTATTATTTTCCTTTCCGTTTCATTTCTGTTCTATCTTACTTCATAATGAATAAAAATGCAATTTTATAAAGACATTTGATTAGAATATTTTTCCATCTGTGCCTGCAGCTTCCGGTTAATACGGCTTCGCTCCAAATCCGTACATACAAGTGTGCCTTTCTCGTAGGCTTCTGCCGCCATAGCCGCCTGCTTCATCACATCTGCATCCTGATAAATATCTGCAATGGAAAATGCTAAATCGCCACTTTGCCGGATTCCAAATAAATCCCCGGGACCACGCATTTTTAAGTCCTCGTTGGCAATATAAAATCCATCACTGGATTGTTTTAATATCTCCAGACGCTTCACGGCATCCTCTTTATCCGAGGTACATACGAAAATACAGTAGGACTGTTCCTTTCCTCGGCCTACCCGTCCTCGAAGCTGATGCAGTCCTGCCAGTCCAAAGCGTTGGGCATTCTCTACCATCATGACTGTTGCATTTGGCACATTGACTCCTACCTCTACCACTGTAGTGGATACCAGAATCTGAATCCGCCCACTGCTAAACTCCTCCATAATGGCATTCTTCTCATCGGCCTTCATTTTTCCATGAAGCGTGCCAATGGTAATATCGGCTGGAAACACCTCACGCAGCTTCTGGGTATAAGACATAACGTCCTCCCCCTCCACAGACTCACTTGCTTCTACCATGGGACAAATTACATAGACCTGCCTGCCTTTGCGGATTTCCTTCTCCATAAAACGATATGCCTTAGGTCGGTAATCCTGATTAACCACTGCATTTTTAATAGGCAGACGATTTGCCGGAAGCGTATCAATCACCGAAATATCCAAATCTCCGTATAGAATAATAGCCAGCGTTCTAGGAATGGGTGTGGCACTCATAACAAGAACATGGGGATGATTTCCCTTTTCCATAAGACGTTCCCGCTGATGCACTCCAAACCGATGTTGCTCATCTGTAATGACTAAAGCAAGCTTGTCATAAAGAACCTTCTCTTGAATTAAAGCATGGGTACCAATGACAATCTGCACTTCATTTGCAGCAATTCGTTCATAAGTCTGGCGTTTTTCCTTCGTCGTCATAGAACCGGTTAACAGCGCTACGCCATAAGGAAGCTCCATACTGTTAAACAAGCTGGTAATACTTTCATAATGCTGCTTTGCCAGCACCTCTGTAGGCACCATAAGGGCACCCTGGTAACCAGCATCTGCTACACATGCCAAAGCTAAAATGGCAATAATCGTTTTACCACAGCCTACATCACCTTGAATTAAACGGTTCATGGATTTCTGTCCCGCCATATCCTGCTTAATCTCTGCAAATACATGCTTCTGCGCCGGTGTCAGTGTATAAGGCAGTCCTGCTTCAATGCGGCTGGCTGCCGAAGCATCTGTAATGGGATACTGGTTCTCCCATCCGGCTGTCTCCTCCTTCATGCAACGCAGCGCTGTTATAAACAAGAAAAATTCATCAAATACAAGTCTGCCTCTGGCTGCAATCAGTGCCTCCCAATTGATGGGAAAGTGTACATTTTCCATAGCAAAGCTGTATTCCGCCAAACCGTATTCCTGTCGAACAGATACCGGCAAAAATTCCGGTTCTAAGGCCGCCATGGCAAATGCCTCCTTAACTGCCTTGGTAATCATATTATTGGTTAATCCCTTGGTTAGTCCATATACAGGCTGCATCTGGGTAATCTTCTCCCGATACGCCTCCGGTTTATAAAGTACCGGCTGGTCCATATAGTATCGCGAGCCACGCTTTTCAAGCTTCCCCCGCACTACATAAGAATCTCCCTTATGAAGCTGCTGCTTCAGATAGGGCATATTGTACCATGTAAGTGTTACCATTGTATGATTTTCGTCTATAAATTCACAAATCGTAATCTGCTTTTGGCGCACCTTTCTTAAAACCGCATAGCCTGACACAGATGCAGACAAGGCTGCCTGCCCCACTCCCTCTTTTTCTGCCTCTTCTATGGTCTGAGGCTGTGTGAAGGTGTCATACCTTCTGGGATAGTAATGTAATAAATCTTCAATTGTGTTTATATCCAATTTACGGAATAATGCTGCTGTTTTCTCACCAATTCCTTTGATTTTCGTTATATCCATAGATTATTTTCGTTCCATTCTCCATTTATCCTTATTATTTTCTAACTTTGTGCCAATACTGTCAAGCAATTTATGTCTTTTTTGTTTCCAGAATGTGTTTTCTGAAATAAAAGCCTTTATTTTCCTAGCATATTGTTGTATAATATTGCCATATTCGGGTATTTTTACAGATGATACCGCCAAGCGACTTAGAAAGGATACTTTAGTTATGAATTTTGGATATAAAAAGACAATGGAAAAACGCATTATGCTGACTTCCTTACAGCGTAAGTTTTCCACCAAGATATTGATAACGGCATTTAAGGTTTGTATTTTCTTAATTTTAACAGTGTGCGTAACCGGAGGCTTCTTCGTGCTAGGTATGGCAAGCGGCATTATAGAGAACGCACCTGACGTTAACGATATCAGTATTGCTCCCGCCAGTCATTCTACTACTGTATATGACAGCGAAGGAAATAAGATAGAGGAGCTGGTAACATCCGGTTCTAATCGTGTTAGTGTTACATGGGACAAGATTCCAGAGCATCTATATTGGGCAGTTGTATGTACAGAGGATGAACGATTCTTTCAACATAATGGTATCGATTTAAAGGGTATTATGCGTGCCGGCTTTCGTGCTGTCACCACTCTGAATTTATCCGAGGGTGCCAGTACCATTACACAGCAGTTATTAAAGAATAATGTATTTACAGACTGGGTCGGTGAACAGACTTATGGTTCTTTATTTAAACGTAAGCTGCAAGAGCAGTATCTGGCCTTAAAGGTTGAAGAATTATATAGTAAAGAGGATATTTTAACCAATTATTTAAACACCATTAACCTGGGTGCTAATACACTGGGTGTACAGATGGCTGCACAGCGTTATTTTAATAAGAACGTAGAAGATTTAACTTTATCAGAATCTGCCGTAATCGCAGGTATTACCCAGAATCCGTATAAGTATAACCCCATTACCTTCCCGGAGAATAATGCTAAGAGACGTAAGACCGTCTTAGACAATATGCTTCGTTTAGGTAAGATTACTGATGAGGAATACAAAGAGGCTATGGAAGACGATGTGTATAGCCGTATTCAGAAGTACAATCAGGACGTAGGTTCTTCTTCTCCTTATTCTTATTTTATTGACGAGCTGATCGAACAGGTTCAGGAAGATTTAATGAACTATAAGGGATATACCAAACAGCAGGCTTATAATGCACTATACAGCGGTGGTTTAAATATTTACACTACACAGGATACGGACATTCAGGCTATTTGTGATGCTGAGTTCCAGGATGATTCCAACTTTCCAACTACTACCTTGTGGTCGGTGGACTGGGCGTGGTCTGTAGAATCTGAAGATGGTATTATTACGAATTACTCACAGAGCTATATTTCTTACTATCACAGATACGTACTAAATGAAACTGATTTCACACTGTTGTTCTCTTCTAAGGAGGAGGCACAGCAATGTGTAGAAGAATATAAGCAGGCTATACTAAAGAACACAGATACGGAGATCGCCGAACGGCTTACCTATACCATTCAGCCTCAGGCCTCCTTCGTTGTTATGGATCAGTATACCGGCTATGTGAAAGCGATTGTCGGTGGTCGTGGACAAAAGACCTCCAGTTTAACCCTGAATCGTGCTACAGATACAACCAGACAGCCTGGTTCTACCTTTAAGCCGCTGGCTGTATATGCACCGGCTATTGAAGAGAAGGGATATACGTTAAACACCACAATTGTGGATGAACCTTACTACTATAGTAATGGTAAGGCAGTCAGCAACTGGTGGGGTGACACCTATCGTGGCTCCATGACTTTAAAGACTGCCATTGTTACTTCTGCTAATATATGTGCTGTTAAAACTATTACAGACATAACGCCGGAGCTGGCATATGAATATCTGCAAAACTTCGGTTTTACCACCCTGGTAGTCAGCAGACAGCTGGCCGATGGTTCTGTTGTCAGTGATATTGGACAGGCTATGGCTTTGGGTGGTTTAACAGATGGTGTAACCAACTTAGAATTAACCGCTGCCTATGCAACCATTGCGAATGGCGGTGTCTATACCAAGCCGGTATTTTATACCCAGGTTGTGGATCATAACGGAAAGGTTATATTAGATAATACAGATACGGAATTAAATCAGCATACAGTTATTAGTACTTCTACAGCTGCCGCACTGACAGAAGCTTTAGAGGCTGTTGTAAGCTCTTCTTCCGGAACCGGTAATGCCGCAGCTATTTCTAATATGCATGTAGCTGGTAAAACCGGTACGACCTCCAATGAATATGACCTATGGTTTGCAGGCTTTACCCCTTATCTGACCGCTTCTATTTGGACCGGTTATGATGAAAACTACGGACTGGGAAATGGCACATGGCACAATGCTCTGTGGAGTAAGATTATGACACAGATTCATACCGTAAAGGGCTATACGAACCGTTCCTTCGACATTGGAAGCGGCGCCCCGGATTTAACATCTGATGATTCAGATAGTGATTCTTCTGTTGCAAGTGGTGGTGGCTCTACCACAGAAGAAGACGGACAGGTTGAGATTTATATCTGTGATGAATCCGGATTATTAAACCGCTATGGTGTATGCCCATCCTGCCATGTAGAATATTTTGATGCAGATTCTATACCAAATGAATACTGTAATATTCATGGTGCTTCATCCAGCACATCAGATGACTCATCTAGTGATGGTGAATGATTTAACGATTTAAATTAAGTAGGCAGCGAGTCGATTTTGATTCACTGCCTGCTTTTTTAATATAATAGGAAATTTCATTTCCTATTATATTAAAACACTCCGTTAGGATTTTACTATTCCTTCATTTTAGGATTGGCAATGAGGGCTGCCACATATCCAAACAGCAGTGCCCCACTAATTCCTACAGCACTGGCTTTAAATCCTCCTCGAAACAATCCAATAAATCCATCTTCATCTACTGCCTCTTTCACACCTTTGAACAAAGTATTTCCAAATCCAGATAAAGGTACTGCTGCACCACTGCCAGCCCATTTTAAAAATGGTTCATACACGCCTAAGAAGCCCAACAGTGCACCGATGCAAACCAGTCCAACCATAATCCGCCCCGGCATAAGCTTTGTTTTATCCATAAAAATCTGTACAACAGCACAGATAAGACCGCCAATGATAAATGCCTTTACATAATCCATAATTTTCCTCCATACCTATACTGCTTCAATCACCACACAATGTGCAACGCCTGGAACACTTTTTCCTTCATTAAAGCTAATGGTGGAAAGTAATGCTCCTGTTGGAATAAAAAGAATCTTCTTCCATTGTTTCTTCTCTATTTTTTTCAAAATATAACTACATAGCGTTACTGCACTACAACCGCAGCCACTACCTCCGGCATGGGTGTCCTGCTTATCCTTGTCATAAATTAAGATACCACAGTCCTCATGTTGATTTTTGATATGGATTCCTTTTTTCTCTAATAAATCTATAAGAATCGTCTGTCCAATATAGCCTAAATCTCCTGTGATAATCTTGTCATAATCGTCCGGCTTGCTGCCATAGTCTGCCAGGTGGGCTGCAATTACGTCTGCTGCTGCAGGTGCCATACATGCTCCCATGTTCATAGAATCCTTTACACCATAATCCACAATCTTACCTGTTGTAATTCCTGTGATACGGGCAATGCCTTTCTCCTTACCCAGCACAACACAACCACTGCCTGTTACAGTCCAGGTAGCAGAAAAAGGACGTTGATTTCCATATTCCAAAGGAAATCGAAACGTCTTCTCTGCACTGCCAAAATGGCTGGAGGACATTGCTAAAACATAGTCTGCAAATCCTCCACTCACGGTCATAGAGCCCAGGCTTAATGCCTCTCCCATAGTCGAACATGCACCATATAGCCCAAATACAGGAATATTATAATCCATAAGACCAAAAGAAGTAGCTATTAACTGATTTAACAAATCCCCGGAGAATATATAGCGAATCTCATTTTTAGAAATACCGGTTTTACTTAATGCAACAGCTGCTGCTTCCTTTTGAAGGTTCGCCTCTCCCTCTTCCCAAGTGGTTCCACCAATATAGGAATCTTCGTAAATATGATCAAACAGCTTTGACAGCGGGCCTTCTCCTTCCTTTTTCCCAACTACACTACCATAGCCCAGAATGGACACTGGCGTATCAAACTGAATACTTTGCTTTCCTATTACCATAGCATACCTCCAATCCAGTATAGAAACCCGAATAACCAGCTGCTTATAATACCATATAAAATAACCGGACCTGCTATGGTAAATATCTTGGCACCTACGCCAAATACCCAGCCCTCCTTCTTAAATTCAATTGCAGCTGCTGCTACTGAATTTGCAAATCCAGTTATGGGTACAAGACAGCCTGCACCACCGAATTTCGCTAGTTTAGGATAGATTCCCAGTGAAGTTAACAGTACACTGAAAAAGATTAAAGCAAGCAACGTATAACTGGTAGTATCCGCTTCATTGATGCCAAAGCCTTCCAGTGTATTGGTAATAAACTGCCCCAGCGTGCAGATGAATCCTCCCATAAGAAAAGCTTTACATACATTTAGCCCTGTATTCGTTGTAGGCGTTACCTGTTTCACATAGGCGTTATATTCCGCTTCCTTCGTATTCTGTTCCATAATGCCTCCTTTCCGCATACACTTGCGTCGAAATTAGTATGCTTCTTCCACTAGATTTTCATACAAAAAAAGTGTATATGACTACACAATGGTAATCATATACACTTGATGTTCTTGGATTATTTCGTAATTTTTACTTTGTTTACGCTGCTCCACTTACCATATACCTTAGCTTTTGTAGAATCTATCTTGTAAGCTCTGACACGTACATAATAGGTCTTACCTTTTTTTAGCTTCGCTGCTGTATAGCTTGTTTTGCTCGTATTCTTAGTTACCGTAGTGGATTTTGTAAATTTTTTATTAGTGGAATAAGAAATCTGATAGCCCTTAGCACCGGATACCTTCTTCCAGGTAGCTGTAAGCTTCTTGCCCTTTACATTTGTTGCTTTACTTAAGGTAGCCTTGGCAACAGATACCTTTGTCCACTTAGCATATAAAGTCTTGTTTCCTGTACTTCCCTTCTTAATTGAAGTAACTTTTGTCTTAAACTTACTGTCTGCGTACCAGCCTGCAAAGGTGTAACCCTTCTTCGTTGGTGTTACCAATGTAACTGCTTTCTTTGTATTATAAGACTTAACTGCTTTACTGCTTAATGTACCACCATTTGTTTTATAAGTAATCTTATAGGTGGTCGTTGTAGTCTTCTTTGATGTATCGTTGCTCGATGTATCTTTATTTGATGTATCGTTGTTTGATGTATCTTTATTTGATGTATCATCCTTTGGTGTATCAGTGTCAGAAGGCTCCTCTGTAGATACCTGCTTCTTCTCTAAAGCATCGATTGCCTGTTTCAAATGTGTATATGCTTCATCCACTGTTGCTTGGCTATGCTTTGCAGCTGCTTCCTCTATCGCTTCTGAAAGTTCTGTCTGCATATTTGCCCATGAGGTTGTTGTATAATCTTCTTCGTTTAGCGCCTTAGCTTCTATAATAAGCTTTTCTAACTCTGCTGTATCAATCTGCTCATCCTCTTTTGCACCTACAATATTCTCTGCTGTCGCCTCAAAGGAAACTGTATAATCTGCATATCCCATAGCATAAACTGTCAGTGTCCAATATCCTGTTCCGTCATATCCATTGGGAAGCTGGCATCTTAGGGAGTTTGTTAAACCAAGCTGAATTCCCATAGCTTTATGCATCCAGTTATCTGCTGCAAACTTCGTTCCGTAAGATGCTAATTCTGTGCTGTAGCTGCTATCATCACCATAATAGGTCCAACGAACAGCATATAGCTTAGAACCTAAATCACCGTATCCATCGCCTGTTAAATCTACACGTAGAAATTCACCATAGCTTCCATTTGCTTCCTTTACTGTAACAACAATATCAGAAGCTGTTTTCTGTGCTTCATCCTTTAATCCTGAACCACTTCCAGTTGTTCTTTGGCTGAAGCTGAAGCTTCCATCCTCATTTTTCGTTGCCATTTTTAATCCGTTGGTATCTGCTGTTACCTCAGCAGTTTCGGATAGTGCATGTAAGTTATTCTCAGTAAAACCACCTGTAACTTCAGTTCCATTTTCTACCACAGTATACTGTTCTTTAAATGCTTCGTAATCACTGTTTTTTACGGCAACTGGTATGTATTTATTTCCCAGTACTTCATAGCCTGACATGGTGTAAATCGTTCCATCTGCTTCTGTAATGGTTCCCTTAGCAAAGCTGACCTTAGTTCCATCTGTTAACACTAATGTAGCGCCATTATCCTCCCATGACGAAACTGAGAAATCCTTATTTACTCCATCTGCTGTAGACGCATGAATCACTGTTGTGCACTGAAAACTTCCTCTGTGTAAACCATGATTCGTTGTTGCACGGGATACTGCATCAAAAGCACCCTTGTCTGTTTCTCCCTTTGCGTCTAAATCCGTAGAGGAAGCTGTCCAGTCATCTCCGGATAAATACACACCTTCTGACTCCCAGAATTCCTGCCATGTAAGTCCGGCATAAACATATGTATAGCCTTCTTCACTTCCCTGCAGATTTTCTTCCAATTGCTCTGCCGCATCGGCAGCACTAGCTGTTATGGAGTTTCCCCCTAGTGACATTGCTCCTACCAGAGTCAATGCCATGACACGCATAAGAAAATTATTCTTCTTTCTCATCGTATTACCTCCTTTAAAGTTTGATATATTTATCAGAAGTTAGAATATTCTAACTCTAATACAAAAAAATATGCAGTTATATTCCACTAAACCATAAAACTGCTGCCAGTAAAGCTGCACGAAACAAAGTATACCAAAGTGCATTGCCACTCCACCAAGAAGCGCCTGTTCGTATATTTTGTTTTGGACAGACATCTATACACTTACCACATTGAATACAATCTCCATTCACATTTTTCGAATTCCCATTGGGTATATCCAGCTTTGCCGGGCAAGTTCTGTTACAGCCACTACAGCCTTGCAAGCATTTGGCTTTCTCCCGAAAAACTCCAGTTACAGGCAATGCCGGAAGTAAAGCAAATATTGCTCCCATGGGACACAAAAATCGACAAAAAAATCGTTCGCAAAGCGCCATTCCTACTATAATCAAAAGCAGCAAGACAGCTCCTATAAAATAAGACTCCAATTGCAGATTGCCAATGCGAAGCATTGAAAATACTTCCCATGGATCTGTACCCCTTGTCTGTCCATAAATTCCTTTAAAGCACATACCTATCACAGCAAGCAGGACTACGTATTTCAATAGGCTTAACCCCTTTAGCCAAGTGCCCTTTAACGTACATGGTTTCTTTTTTAATTTCTTACATACAAATGTATAAAGAGACCGAACTGCATCCCCCAGACTGCCAAAGGCACAGGCATACCCGCAAAAAAACCTTCCAAATACAATGGTATACAAGCAAAGAACAATTAATATTGTCAGAAATGAAGTCATTGCAATCCTTTCCCCACATCCAATTTGTGTAAAAATATATTTCACACCAGAGAATGCTGATGTAAAGACGGAAGGCATCCATATAAAAAATAGTAATTGTATAACTGCCCTTGTATAAGTATGTATTTTTCTTCTTGTTATTGGCTTTATACTTTTTTTGTTCATGCTATCATCTCTTTCATCTGTTTTTTGCCTGTTCCAAGGCATCTGCTACCGCATTTTTGATTCCTGTAGAGCTATAAGTTGCACCGCTAACGGTGTCTACCTGTACAGTTTGTGCTTCCAGAATTTTAGTAACAATCGTGCTTGCCATTTCTAAATATGCTCTATCTTCCTTGTCGGCAGACAGAATCGCAATATCCGTAATTAAATCCTGCTGCACTGTTACTTTGACCGTAATGATGCCGCCAAATCCCTTTGCACTCCCCTCATATTCACCATCCTGATAAATGGATTGCACCGTTTCCGTAACACTAACTTGCTCTGTCGTTTTTTCTGCCTCTGTTGCTTTTGCCTCTGTTGCTTCTGACTGTTGTTCCCCACTGTCATTCTGTTGTTTGTCTAATGCAGCAACCTGCATTTGGGCCTGTAACTGCTGGATTGTCTCCTCCTGGCTGCGTTTCTCCAATACGTTATTATATGCAAGGAGTAAAAAGATGAGCAAAAGCAAATCCAATGTTTTTAACCAAAATCTATTCATCTGTTCTCCATTTCTTATTTTATAATTTTGGCACTTTCTAAAGCTTTATTTGCTGCTTCAATCACAGCTTTAGAAGAACAGGTTGCTCCACTAACCACATCAATATCTTCCACTACGCCCTTTGAAAGAATCTGGCTAACAATACCTGGATATTTACGTGTACCATCTACTGCCCTCGCTATGTACCAGTCATTTCCTAAATCATATAGGTCACCAGTTCCGGCAACATCTGTTATAGAAATAATCTTATCATTTTCTACAGCAATCTTTAATGCTATTGTATACGCATCAAAATCCCCATCTCCATCTGGAACACAAATTGCCTCTGCTGTATAAACTCCATTTTCATAAACCCGTACACGATTCTCCCCTTCTTCCGTACCAGTCTCTGTTGTCTGTTCTCCGGCAGTAGTATCCGCTGCAGTTTGTTTTTCTGTTGTTTCCTTTTCTGTATTCGCTTCCGAAGGCTTTTCTCCTTGGTTAGCAGTTTTCTTAGCGGTAGCAAGCGCATCCTGCACAGCTTCTATAATGCCATTAGAACTATAGGTGGCACCTGATACCACATCCACATCTGTGCTTTGCTGTTTCTGAATCGTTTTCAGTAATTTTTTTGCTTTTGATAAAAAAGCATCATCATCAGAAGCATCTGTAACCAAAAGATAGGCTATTTTCTGATTGCAAATACAAACAGCCACCGTGATATCCCCCCGATATCCCTCACCAGTTCCAAAATAAACACCGTCCTTATAGGGAAAGGTTTCATTTGTTAATTTCTTCGTTTCTTTTTCCGCTTCTGTTTCTTTTTGCTGATTCCTGGTTTGACTTTGTTCTGTTTGTTCCACTTCTTTCGTTTCTGCATCCTTCAAAGCATCCCGAACTGCCTCTATAAGCCCCACCGAACTATAGGTGGCACCCGACACTGTATCGACATTGGTACTTTGTTTTCTGATAATCTCATTTAACAGTGCAGAAGCTTTTTCCATATAAGCTTCACCATCTTGTGTATCTACTACTTGAATCTGGCTGATTTTCCCATTTTTAATCGTAACCTTCACTTTAATCGTTCCACCAAAACCAGTTCCTGTTCCATAATAGCTGCCATCTTTATACGCCTCTGCATCTTCTGTTTGTTCCACTGTTTTCTGTTCACCGGATATCGTACTTGTGCTTGCGTTTGTATTTGTAACGGGAAGCTCTACTGTTTTATTGATGTTAACTGTTACCTTCTCTGTGCTGTCCGCCTCTTGGGTACTCTGTGATTCTTCCGCTATGGTTTTTGGCACTTCATCTGCTGTATCCTCTTGTGTGTCATCCTGTTTCTCATTTTCCTGTTCCACAGCCTTTACTTCATATTCTGGCTTAACATATCCACTTAGTCCCAATCCTATACAGGTCAGCAACGCAACTACCGGTAACAAATATGCGATTGAACAAAGTTTTTCCTTCCAATTCTGCATCCTACTGCATCCTTTCCTGTACTTAATCACGTCTAATTACTTCTACGGTATAATCACTTTCAAAGACATCTTCAATCCCTTCAGAAATATATAGTTCGTCATTATCCGTCAGTAAAATAACATCAAAATCATCTCCATTATCTTTCCAGAATTCCTTTGCCTGCTCTGTTCCCATTACGAAAAGTGCAGTGGATAAACCATCTGCTAACACACCATCTTCACTGACAATGGTTACAGACTTTAATCCATTTTCCGCCGGATACCCGGTAGCAGGATCAATAATATGATGGTAAACCTTTCCATCTTGTTCAAAATATCTTTCATATCCACCTGAGGTAATCACGGCTTTATCCTGAATTTCAAGAATACCCAGATAATCCTCCTCCGAATCTGGATTCTGTATAGCCACACGCCAAAGACTGCCATCTGTCTTACAACCATATACCTGCACATTTCCCCCCAGGCTTACCATACCGCTTACAATATCTAAATTCTTAAATATGTTCATAATCTGAGCTGATGTATAACCTTTGGCAATTCCGCCAAAATCAATTTCCATCCCCGGCTCTGTAAATACCACTCTCCCCGTATCCTCGTCTAATTGAATATTCTCCGGATTGATATTTTCCAGGAGTGCCTCTATCTCTGTTTGCGTAGGAACCTGATATTCTCCTGTAGTAAATCCCCACTTTTCCATTAAAGGGTACACAGCCGGATTAAAAGCGCCATCTGTGATATTCCAAATCTCCAGAGCGCGGTTCATTAAATAAAAGGCATCTTCTGACAATACGCTATCGCCACTCTGATTCAAGATAGAGACCTCACTATCCTCCTGGCCTGTAGAAAGCAAGTCATCTAATTCCTCTACCTTGCTTTGTGCCTGTGCTACCGCTTCTTCGGCATCTTCTCCGTAAGCAGTAATGGTCATATAGGTGTCCATTGCAAAAAATTCTTTCGTATCCGAAGGAACAGTTTCCTGATTTATAGACCCTGCTACATTCTCAGTGCTTGTACCGTTTGTATTCCCACAGCCTGTAGCAAATAACATACATGTCATCAACACACACAGTATTATTTTTTTATTTCTCTTGTTGATTTTTTTTGATATTTTCATTTTTCGTTAGTCCATTAGTACGTCAGTTAGTTATCGCTTACAACTAGGCATTCTATCACAATACATAGCTAATGTCAACATAGATATAAAAATATGCCGCCCTCAGAAATAGCTCTGAAAGCGGCATACGTTATTTTAATCATGTGCAAATGTCATTGTTTTTTCTTGCTAATTCTGTTACAATGCACTGAGAGTATTATATACTACTTTAAAATATTGGAGGAATAGTGTGAATGAAAAAAAAGGATGAATTACCAGAATGTCCTGTTGCCACAACTGTTTCGTTAATTGGAAATAAATGGAAATTATTGATTATGCGCAATCTTCTTGTCCGTCCATGGAGATTTAATGAATTACAGAAAAGTTTAGATGGAATTAGCCATAAGGTTCTAACTGACTGTCTTCGTTCCATGGAGAAAGATGGTATTATTATTCGTACCACTTATCAGGAAGTTCCCCCAAGAGTGGAATATTCACTTTCGGAATTAGGCGAATCTATGCGCCCCATTCTAGACTCTATGCAGATTTGGGGAAACAACTATAAGCAGCTGCGGGAAAATGATTTTAGTGCATAATGTGTTCACTCCTTCCCTGCAGTTGCATTGGCATATTCCCTCTCAATCCAGGTCATAATCACATCCACCAGATAAGCCTGCTGTATCTGGCTTAATTCCTTGCCTGGTTGTATCTTATGCCACTTCCGAATACATT
>CAZLTS010000005.1:0-15065 GCA_964562495.1 uncultured Lachnospiraceae bacterium
ACGAATCTCATCTGCCGCTGCTGTCAACTCCTCTAAAGGCACATCTGCCAGCGTCATGGCTTCTTCTTTTGTAATCAGGCTACCTGCCAGTATTTTTTCTTTTAACTGACTTACAATACTCATGATTTTTTGTTCCTCCTCTGTTATGTCCTAATACAGTATACATGGATTTTCAAAAATGTCAACCACTTTATTTTGCAAGTTAACAATTGCCCGAATTAAAAAGAAGTCTCTGCATTTAACCACAGAGACCTCCCTTGCACACTCACACTATTTTTCACTTCGGAACTGCTTACGAATCCACTTGCCCGCTTCCGTAAGCTCTGACGTCTTCCAGCCGGAGAGCTTCGTACACCAGGACTGAATCACACTGCTTGTTTCTGCCTTATTGGAAAGGTTCCAACACAAATAGCTTAAATTATATTTCTTAATAAGTTTCATCCATGCCTTGGCCTGGGTGAAATTATTAGAGCCACTTCCAGATGCATCACACATACCAAACTCTGTAATAAACACAGGTAAGCCTGCCTTTACACAGGTTTCCAGACGACTTCTCAGCCAATCCGTATGCGTGTCTGCATAAAAATGCAGCGTATACATAATATTCTTATAAGACAAAGGTGACGCCAGTGCCTTATCTACCTCCTGACTCCAGGTTGGTGTTCCCACAATGATAATGGCATCCGGATCATTGGCACGAATCACAGGGATTACCTTTTCTGCATAGCTTTTAATACTTGCCCAGTCTGCCCAGCCATTCGGTTCATTACAGATTTCATAGATGACATTGTCATAGTATTTGTACTTCTTAGACATCTTCTTAAAGAAGGAAATCGCCTGACTCTGGTATACTGTAGGGCTTTGGTCATTTAATACATGCCAGTCAATTACCACATACATACCCAGCTTTGTTGCATAACTCACGCCTTTGCTTACCAGCTTCTCCAGCTCTGCCTGACTGCCGCCTGTGCAGTATCCGTTATATTCTGAGGTATACATTGCCAAACGAACACAGTTGGTATTCCAATCGTCCCGCAATGTTTTAAAGCTGTTATAATTTACATATTCTGGGAACCAGTTAATTCCGTGGGTAGACATACCATATAGCTGGAATTTTTTCCCATTTTTATCTACTAAATTGGCACCCTTCACTTTTAATGCACCATGCTTCGCTACTGCCGAATTGGCGGGGACTGCCAGTTTTACTGTTACTGTAATTTTCTTAGACAGCTTCTTACCGGACTTGCCTGCTGCCTTAGATGTAACCGTAATGGTTGTCTTTCCAACCTTCTTACCTGTAATCTTTACCTTTGTTCCACTTACCTTTACAGTCGCTACCTTAGTATTCTTAGACTTGGCTGTAAATGTAGCTGCTGCTTTTCCTACTGTTTTTAATGTTACCGTAATCTTCTTAGATTTCCCTACGTATACATTCGTTTTCGTAGCAGATACAGACACCGATTTTACATACTTCTTAGACGAAGCTGCAAATGCCTCTCCTGCCGTAGCAAAGATAAGCATAGCCAACAGTGCCAATCCAATGCGCCATTTTAATTTTTTCATAAAAACCTCTTTCCTGAGCCTCCCATGGCTCAACCTTCCCAATACACCTTATGTATATAGTAAAAAGAAGCCAGCAAAATCACTGGCTTCCGGTTACGGAGACGGTGGGATTTGAACCCACGTGCCGGAAAACCGACTACTTGATTTCGAGTCAAGCTCGTTATGACCACTTCGATACGTCTCCAATCTCATAACAATACTATCCTACCAAATTTTAGCATATTTGTCAAAAAAAACTTTTTAATAATATGCCTCAAATGTATATCCCTCTGCTCTTGCTTCATCAATAAAGGAACCCAATATCTCCGTATTTGTCTTAGATACCGCATGCAGCAAGTAAATAGCGCCGGGATGCAGACCATTTAAGCACTTCTGCAATGCCTCTGTTTCATCCGGCTGATTATTGGGGTCCCAATCCGCGTAGGCAAAACTCCAGAATACGCTGGTATACCCTAAGCTTCCCATAAGTGCCAAAGACTGCTCGCTGTAGATTCCTGCCGGATACCGAAATAGCTGCATTTCATATCCATCAAATTCCTGCGCCACGTAATCGTTCATATCTGCTATCTCCTGTTTCTGTGCATCTAAAGACAGGGATATCATACCCTCGGACGGATGGGTTTCACTGTGATTTCCTACGATATGCCCCTCCGCTATCATACGCTTTACCAACTCTGGCTGATCCTTTAAATAGGGCATAGTGCAGAAAAATACTGCGGTAACATTCTTTTCTTTTAATACGTCCAGAATCTGCTCTGTGCAGCCGTTTTCATATCCTTCATCAAAGGTCAGGTAAATCACCTTCTCATTGTCCGCTGTGGTACGGACGAAATCCGCATTGTACTGCCCATACTTTTCCTGAAACTGCAAACATGGCATCGGGACATTTTCCTCATTTCTATCCCCACCAAAATAATTATCGTTCCGGTCATTTGGCAATGCCGCAATCTCATCCTCTGTCATCTGCAGTGCTTTATGATAAACCACTTTCTCCCCAGACGTTTCCGTTTCCTTTTCTGCTTCTGACTCCCCCGGCACTGCAGAAACTGCTTTCTGGGATGTATCATTTTTCACTAAGGTTGTCTGACCATTGGTATCTGTGGTTTCCTCCTGTGCATCCTGACTGCTGCATCCCGTTGTAAGTAAGACAGTTGCTAATGTAACTGCTGTAATACATTCCCCCAAATGCTTCTTCATAGTAGTTTACCTCCTCACAATACAATTTTCCTTAGTATATGTTAGATTGTATATTTTATACTTCCTTTTCCGTCCTTACTGGTAACTTGTGCCATTGCACCATTAATCATCGTAAACTGTGGCCCTTTATGTCCAATATCTGCATCAAAAATAATAGGCACATTTAACTCCTCTAATGCGTATAAAACAGCCTTTTCATATGATGTCTCACTAAAGGACTGATAAAACAATGGTCTGCCAAATACGAAGCCCTTTGCATGGGCAAACCACCCCATTTGTTTTAACTGCCACAGGTGCATTTCCAACTGTTCGCTGCTTCCGGAGAAGGTTTCTAAATACCAAATGATTCCGTCCTGGGCGTAACGTTCTACAAAAGATAAGGTCCCATCGTAAGGTGTGCCTGCCAAGAAAAACAACACATCCAGGCATCCGCCGATTAATCTTCCCTCTAGTGCAATCTCCTGCTCCCCTCTGCCATTTTTCCAGTAAACCGGCTTGTCAGCCCGGTAGCCCTCCAGTCCGGTTTCATACGCATAGAAGCCGTCCTCGTAGGCTTCAAAGCTATGCTGCGTACTGCGTTTGCCGGAAATAACCTCATAGGCATTCTCTACGGGAGGCTGCCATGGCTCCATACCGAATTCTGAGAAATGACACCCATAAGCAGTTGCCACATCATATTTTGTCGTCATAGTATACAATAGGCTTGTATTATCCGAATAGCCCTGCACCCACTTAGGATGTTCTCTCCAATATTCATAGTCCACATGGGGAAGCATTTCCACCAAGTAATCACCACCTGCTGCCGCAAATATGGTCTTTACCTGCTCATTTCTTAACAGACTGTTAAACTGTGCACCTCTCGTTTTTCCGTCACTGCTTCGTCCCAGTTCATCTGCTGTAAATACATTTTCTGTAAATAAGACACTGTGTCCCTTCTTCTCTAACTGTGCCTTTGCATTTTGAAATCGTTTGATTTTAATCGGGTCTGTAATGCCGCAGGACGTGGCCGTCACACCCACAGCATCCCCTTCTTCTAACCATTTTGGTATAATCATAGTTCCTCCATTCCGCAGACCTATTTCCAGCTAACTAGCTCATGGAGATGAATGGAACAGAGAATCTTTTCCTTCACCTGCTTGCCTGTAATCTGGTTTAACGCCTTGGCATAATAATCTAACTGGGTTTCGTAACGGTCTTTTAACTGCTGTGCTGTTTCCACATGGTCAGTTTTATAATCCACAATCACAAAACCATCTTCCTCTTCAAAATACGCATCCATTACTCCTTGAATTAACACAGTTTCCTCTGCGGGATATGCGGCATCTACCACTTGAGCCGGCACGCCGAATACAAAGGGCTGCTCTGCAAACAGTCCGTTGCCGCTTTCAGCCGCAGCCATTCTGTGAAATAAGGTGGTTTCCAGAAACCATGCAATATCCGCTTCCTTTACCTGTTGGATTCCGGCAATAGGAATACTCATAATCCATTGCTTTAACTGTGCTTTCTCTGGAGGATTTTCAAAATCCATAAGTTCAAACACCTTATGATATGCGGTTCCCCTAGTTGCACCATTTACAGGCTCTATGCCCTTAATAAATTCTGGAACAATTGGTTGCTTCTCCTCTGTGCCATACTTTACCTTTTTGGCCTCTTCCTCACTCATATGGGCCATTTTTAATTCACTAACGCTATACTTAATAGGAATATGCAAACCTTTGGCATAGGGATACTCATATTCCATCATGCTTTGAATCTGCTCCTTTGTTTTCTGCTCATAGGTACGTGTGGTATCCCAGTTTGTAAGAGCTGCATAACGAATACTTTGCTCTGCCTGCTTCACCATCAGATTACCTGCTACTGCTGTACCATCCACAACCTGTAGGGAGAAGTCGGCACGAATCCTGTTTTTTAAATAGCTGCTGCCAATCCAGTCCAAATATGAGCTTGCACCTGCTATGGTTTGCAGTGGCAAGGTAAGTTCTTCTTCGCTTCCCCTATTGATTCTCCATTTTGTCATGGTTTTCTCTACATTTGGCACATTGGCTGTAAGAATCAGCTTCTCTCTGGCACGCGTCAGGGCTACATACAGAATCCGAAGCTCCTCTCCTAAGGCTTCCATCCGGCTTTTCGTGGCAACAGCCTGACGAATCAGGGTATCCGCCTTCTGTCTTGTAACCGGGTTACGATAATCAATACCAATTCCTAAATCCGGTTCCATAACCACAGATTTTCTGGAATCCATCAGATTAAATTTCTTTGCCAAAGAACTAACAAATACAATGGGAAATTCCAGACCCTTGCTGCCATGAATACTCATAATGCGTACCGCATCCTGAGACTGCGCCATTGCTGCGCCTTCTCCGGTATCAATCCCGCTTTCCCGTATTTTATTAATGTATCGAACGAAATGAAATAATCCCCGGTATTTGGTTTCTTCATATTCCACTGCCTTCTGCTTTAACTGCTCCAGATTTGCCAGACGTCTGGTACCGGAAGGCAAGGCTGCCACATAATAACCATACCCGCTATCCTCCAGTATGTACGTGATTAAATCATATATACTGGTTGTAAAAACCATTGCCCCATATCGCTCCAATCGTTTCACAAAGTTCTGCGCCTTTTTATTGTCCCATTGTTTCAAAGCATCTGCCAAATATAATAAGCCCTGTTCTTTTTTATATAAAGTCAGTTCTGCCAGCTCACTATCATCTAAGCCCCCTATGGGAGAAAGCAGTATGGCTGCCAATGGAATATCCTGTTTGGGATTATCTAAAATGGCAAGTAAATCTAAAACAGTTGACACCTCTACAGAATCAAAATAGCTGGCTGTCAGTTGGCATACACATGGAATTCCCTGCGCCATTAACACCTCTGTCATAACATCGCCATAGCCCTTAGGGGAACGTAGTAATATGACAATATCCTTATAACTGCAAGGCCGCATTTGCCCGGATTTCTTGTCATAGACTAAAAATCCTTCCTTTACAAGGGTCGCAATCCGTTCTGCAATTACATAAGCCTCCATTTGCTTATTGGTAAGTGCCTCTTCCTGATCTGTTTCTGCTTCATAGATACCATCCTCAACATCCACATTACTTCCGCTTCCTGTTTCCACCAGCAGAAGCTCTGCCTGCATCTCTTTTCCTGCCTCCGGATAATACTTGGCACCATAATACAAGGCATGCTCCTCATTATAAGTAATGCCTCCCACCTGCGGAATCATAGCATGATAAAACAATTGATTTACCATGGAAAGCACTTGATTACGACTTCTAAAATTCTGATCTAATATAATCTTTTCATTTTCTTCCCCATCTAGCTCATAATTGGCATATTTTTCAAGAAACAGCTCCGGCCTTGCCAGACGGAATCGGTAAATACTCTGCTTTACATCACCTACCATAAATAAATGATGCTTGCCATCCTCTTTTCCAGATACACTTTGCAAAATCAACTCTTGCACAAAATTACTGTCCTGGTATTCATCAATCATAATCTCTGCAAATTGTTTACTATAAGTCCGAGCTATTTCAGTGGGTCCATAGGTACCATCCGCCTGCTCCTCTACCAGAATCTCCAGTGCAAAATGCTCTAAGTCACTAAAATCCACAATGCCTGCTTCATCCTTAGCCTGACGGAACTTCTGGATAAACTGTCGTGTCAGGTTAGTTAGTACGGCTGCATTTTTTGCCGTTATCTGTAACTGCTCCGTTATGTCACGCAAGGGCTGCTTATAATACTTTTGCCCCAGCTTCTTTAACTGCTCCTTTATCTGCTTGCGCAGTGCGGCTACCTGCTCCTTCTTATCCGGGTCTACGTCATTTATAGTTTTGCGGGCAAGTGTATCATATTGCATTTCCAAAAGGAGCTGCACTCTACCATCAAAATCTGCTGCCAACACAGCCTCTATATTATTGACATCATTTCTTAGCATAGGTGCATAATGCTGTGGCCCGTCCTCTTCTTCTGCGATTCTCACAGCCAGCTTAGCAGTCCCAAGCACTTCTTTTAACATCGCATCTATATACCGGGTAATATACTGATACCAGCCGGCTGCTTCCATATGCTTCGGATTGTCATACTGTTCTTCACATTGCGTAAGCCACTGTTGGGGAAATGGATAGCTCATGGAAAATTCGTAAATACGCAATATCATCTCTTCAATGGCTGTATCCTTTCTCCCTGGCACATAGCTTTCCACAAACTGTAGAAACGCTTCATTTGCCTCCTGATACTGTTCTTCTAACAGTTCCTTTACCACATCGCTTTGCAGAAGTTTTAACTCTGCCTGATCGGCAATGCGAAATCCCGGGTCCAGATTGATTTGATAAAAATGTTCCCGTACCACCTGCAGGCAAAAGCTGTCTATGGTTGTTATCAGCGCATTTCCCAGATAGAGCTGCTGTCTGCGCAAATGCAAATTGGCCGGTTCTGCCTGCAAACGTTTATAAATAGCATCTCCAATTCTTTCCCGCATCTCTGCTGCTGCCGCCTTCGTAAAGGTTACAACAAGAAGCTTATCAATATCAATGGGCTCCTTCGTATCTGTAATTCTTGCCATAATCCGTTCTACCAGCACAGCAGTCTTACCAGACCCGGCTGCTGCGGATACTAACAGATTCCGGTCTCTGGCATCAATTACCTTCCTCTGGTTTTTCGTCCATTCCATTTTCAAAAGCTCCTTTCTTAAAATTCTCCCACAGCATCTCTTGCTTCATATTAGGCAACTGTCTGTAGGTAAAACCAGGAAGTCTGGTATCAAATCCACATACATTTTTATAGTCACAGTAATCACAAGGCGACTGGTTACTTCGCTTGTAAGGATTCTTAGCAATCATACCCCCACGTATCTGGGCATGCATCTGTTGGGCTTCGTTTTTGACATAAGCCTCCAAATCTGCAAACTGTTCCTCTGTAGCAATCTTACTTCTGGAATCCGGAGCATTGGCCTTCGTGTAACTAACCGGAATCACAGAAGAAGTTCGCTTCTGCGCTAACTGGGTGTCCAGACTTTCGATTACCTCTACCCGGGAATTAACCAGACCGGACATGGCAAACTGTTTTAAGTAATCCTGGGCATCTAAATCCACATAAGGGTCCTGGATGTGATAGTAAAAGATTGCCCCAGGACGTACTTCCTTACCGGGATACTGCTTCTTAAGTGCTTCTATGGTATCTGCCAAATACCATACCAGCTGCATCTGCAGACCATAGTAGGCATCCAGCAGCCGAAACTGTTTTAAACCGGATTTATAATCTATGATTTTTACGTAAACTGCATCATTTGTTTCATACAAATCAATACGGTCTACTCTTCCCTTCTCTGTCTGGAATTCATAGTAAGCAGGTTCAAATTCTCCCTGCTTAATTTGCTGGGACAATGCCCATACGGTACGGTCTGTTACACGAAGAAGACGGTTTTTCATATACTGATTTCTGGCACTGGAATCAATGGCCGTATTGTCAAATTCCTCCAACGTTTGTTCCACAGCCGCATTGACTAGTTGTTTTCTTTCCTCATCTGTCAGTGTACGCCAGCCATAGGTCCCTTGCTCCATTTCCCGGGAAATATACTCCAAGGCATTGTGAAACAGCGTACCAATATCTGTTGCCTCCACCTGGTGAATCTCTCTAGGCACCAACGCCAGTCCGTACTGCATAAAATGGCAATAGGCACAAGAAGCAAACTGCTCTAGTCTGGTAATCGAACGAAGCTGCTTCTCAGGGAACAACTTACCAGCAACAGCCTGATTTAAGGCATTCTGTCCGCCCTCGTAGCAGGCACCTGCAATCATGGCATTTACATACTGTTGGTATTCTTCATGTCCCTTTAAATATGTAAACGCCTCCTGCCATCTGGGTGATAACTCCTTAGTCCCGTATGTGCCAATCTCTTCTGCAACATATGCCTTCATTTTTCTTATATTGTGAAAAGTCTGATTAGCATCCCACTGTTCTAAAGTAAGGCGTCTCCCTAATGCCTGTTCTATCTGAAACAGTAAAGAGGAGGGACGTATTTCCTTGCCATCCATACTGGCTGTGCTATAAGTTAAATAAAGTGTATTTGACGCCTTCGTCAGCGCCAGATACAGATACAGTCTGTCTATGGCAGCCTGTTCCCTTACTGTAGGCGCCAGTTCAAAGGACTGCTCTTTTAAGTAAATTCGATCCATGTTGGACAGTACGCCACCCGGTACAGCCGGAGGTGGAATCATGCCATCATTTACCCCGATAAAAAACAGCACCTTCACATCCTTTAGACGGGTTCTTGTCATATCTCCCACTGTAACTTCATCTAACCCCGGTGGAATCACTGCTACCTTAATCTCTGCAAATCCAGATTCCAGAATCTCTCGCAGCTCTTGCGCAGAAGCATAGGTATCTCCAAACAGACGCACCACCTTATCTAATAAGTCTACAATAGTTTTCCAAATCTGCACATACTCCCGGTTTCTCTCCATTTGTCCCGTCTGTAAGAAAATTTCCGCATACTCTGCAAGCTGCTTTTCCACCTCTAAATCTGTAAGCAGCTTATAAACCGCCTGAATCTTCTTTCTTACTGAAACATTCTTCTTTCTCACAACCTCACTGAAGGGCAGCAACCCCTCCATTACCAATTCCCGTGCCCGGTTCACAGCGGGAAGGCAATCCTCCTTCATGGTCTTAGAAGGCTTCTCCCATTGCTTTTGGTATCGTCTATTTCCCCGGATATTCATGGCTAACACATAATTTTCCAGCAAATCTATATCTTCCTTGGGCACATTGGTAAAGCCTGTTTTTAAATAACGAAATACGGCTTCATAGGAGAAATCCTGTTCCGCTACAGTAAACGCACTAAGAATCAGTTCCACACATGGATTCCCTGTAATATTTTTCTTATAATCAATAAAAGAGGGTACGTTCTGCGCCTGAAAGCTATCTTTCACAATCCGGTAATAGCCTTCTAAATCCGCTGTAATGACTGCAATATCCCGATAACGATAGCCTGTCTGCACCAATTCATAAATCTTAGCTGCCACATAATCAGCCTCCTCCTTAGGATTGGCTGCTCCATAGGCAAATACCTGCTGTTTCGGTGCTGCCTGCTTCTCCCTATCAAAGGAGAACAGATTCTGTTCCAATAACCCCAGTTCTGCACTGTCACGAAATCGATTTTCCTTATGGGCTATCCATGCATAAGCCTTCACCGGAATCTGATTATTCCCAGCCAACGCCGTCATCCGTTCTAAGACACCACGTCCCATGGCAAAGAGTTCACCCTCCTGGGGCATCTGTTCATAGGCCGACTTCGTCATAATGACTGTTAAGGCCATATCCTTAGCATAGACTAAAAGCTGCTCCAACAGTTGATACTGTATAGGGGTAAAGCCTGTAAATCCATCTATATAAATTACACTGTTTTTCACAATCCGGGACTGGCTTACCTGTCTGGCTAATACAGACAACACTGCCTCACTGGTTACATAATGGCTTGCAATGGTTTCCACAAAACAATTGTATATTGTATGAATATCCTGAAGCTTGGCGTGAAGCAACGGGCGCGTACTTGTCCTATCTTCCATTAAAGCAAGCTGCGCCTGGTCGATTCCGTATTGACCGAATTCAGACAACACCGATTTAATTTCTTCCAGAAATCCCTGATAATTTACCTTCCCTGCAAATATGGAAAGCTGGGGCTGCACCTGTTTTAATACCCGACGTAAAATCAGATTCTTACCTGTATCATCTAATATCTCTAACACATCTGTCCCCAGCTCCTCAAATACCCGATAGGCCAGACGTTCAAAACTTAATATATCTATATTTAATGTTCCATGGTGTGGATGCATGGCAACAATATCCTTCTGGGTCTGCATGGTAAACTGTTCTGGAACAAGCAAGATGTAGTGTCCCTGTGGTTGTTCCACTGACTGCTTGATTAGTTGTTTCATGGCAGCGTAGGATTTGCCTGCACCACTTCCACCGATTATAAACTGTAGTGCCATAAGCGTGGTTTCCCCTTTAACGATTCTTAACCTGATTATAACATATGCTCAATAAAGATTCCATACCCCTTCGTCGGATCATTCACAAACACATGGGTCACTGCTCCTACCAGCTTTCCATTTTGAATAATGGGACTGCCGCTCATGCCCTGAATGATCCCATTTGTCAGTTCCAGCAGTCTGTCATCTGTCACACGAATTTCCATGCCTTTATTCTGGTCGCTTCCATTTAGATGCAGCTTCTCTATCTGAATTTCATACTCCTCTACCGTTTCTCCCACCTGACATAAAATGGTAGCAGGTCCCTCCTCGACCTCCTGCTTCCAGCCAATTTCCATAGTGTCCTGAAACATGTTCTGCAGTGTTTCATTAGCCTGACCGAAAATTCCATATTCTGTATTGGCAGTTATCGTTCCCAGTATATTTTCCTCCTGGTATATAATATTGCCGCAAAGACCGCCGGGGATTCCTGCCTCCCCTTTCTGAATTCCCCATACATTAGCCCGATACAGAAGTCCTGCCTCTGCTGCCAGTAAGTCTTTCGTATCTTCATCCTTAATTCCATGTCCCAATGCACCGAAGTTTCCATTTAAATCCAAATAAGTCAACGTTCCAATTCCCTGACTATCATCTCTTGTCCAGATGCCTAACTGATACTGATCGTTGGTTACCTGTACCGGACGTATTTTCACTTCTACCTCTTCTCCATTCCGATTCAGCTTTAGTATGGCGTCTTCTCCTTCTCCCTCCTGGACATAATAGCTTAATTGGTACTTACTGTTTACAGATTTTCCATTATAAGAAGTAATATAATCCCCCTCTTTAACGATCCCGTAAGCCGGCTCTATACTGGCACCATTCACATCCTGTAAACACGCCGTTCCCACCACCAGCACACCCTCTGTTTTCAGATACAGTCCAATAGACATACCGCAAGGAATCACCTCTCGCTGCTCCACTACCTTCACATCTACCGATTTCACAGGCACCCAGCCAAATAAAGATACATCTACCGTATAACTTCCCGGCGTTGCTGATGTTAGCACTACCTCATTTTCCCCAGATTCCAAATCCACACAATCGGTTCCGGATACCTGCATCCCAGCCGACATTTTTAGCTTCGTATTCTGATTGACGTACATATAAACGGAATCCGGGATTGACCTGCATACATCATTTATATAGTAGATAATGCTTAGTAGAATGGCTACTCCCAGAAACAGTACCACCAGCCGCCTATACCTTTTCTTCTCCACGCTCATTTTCCCAACCCCCGTTTTCATTTTAATGAAATTTCTCCCTTTTACAGTTATAAATAAAATAAAAAAGGAAGAATACCTGTTTCGTATCCTTCCTTAGTATCTGTTGTCCTTATGAAATTACACTGTTATAATTTTGTTTGCTCTGCCAGTTCTTTCATCTCTCTGGCATTTAACATAACTGCATCCGTAATCTCTTCACCACCTAGCAGTCGCGCCAACTCAAGCACACTTTCTTCCTCATCTAAGGCAGCAATGCTTGTCTTGGTTTTTCCATTTATAACAGATTTTTCTATTTTATAATGCTTATCCGCCATAGCCGCAATCTGTGGCAAATGGGTAATGCAGATTACCTGCTTATTGGCACCGATTTTAGCCATCTGTTTGGATACCATCTGTGCCGTTCGTCCGCTAATGCCCGTATCGATTTCATCAAAAATCAAGGTATCAATATCATCCTCCTTGGATAAAATCGTTTTTATGGCCAGCATGATTCTAGACAGTTCACCGCCAGATGCTACCTTCGCCAACGGACGAAGGGGCTGTCCCGGATTAGTAGAAATCATAAATTCCACCTGATCCATACCTTCTGCTGTAGGCTGTTCCAATGGCTGCACTGACACTTCAAACTGTACCTCTAAAAAGTTAAGCTGCTGCAGACTTCCTATGATAGATGGTTCTAATGCTCTGGCTGTCTTACAACGCAAATCGGTAAGCACCTGACAGGCATTTACCAGCTTTTCATATGCCTGCTCCAATTTCCGGTTCGCTTCCTGTTTTTTGATTTCATAATTTTGAAGTCGTTCCAGTTCTGCTTCCTTTTCACGAGCAAATTCTAACACCTCTGCTACAGTATGCCCATATTTAGACTGCAGATTCCGAATGCAATCCAGTCTTGTTTCCATTTCTGCCAGTGCTTCTTCATCAAAGGAAAAATCTTCCACATAATGATTCGCTTCCCGGAAACAGTCTTCGCACACTGCTTCTAAATCCATCAGTTGATTATAAAGTCCACTTAGATTAGAATCCAACGCTGCCAGTCGTGACAAGGCTGCCACGCTGCTGCCAATCCCATCCTGTACACCGCCGTCATCTCCCAGTCGGGACACGACCTCCTGCATGCCAGACAATATCTGCTGCCCGTTTTGCAGCTTCTGCACCTGAGCTTCTAACTGCTCTTCTTCCCCCTCTTTTAATCCGGCACCTGCAATTTCAGAAACCACGTATTCTAAATATGCACACTCCCGCATTCTGGTTTCTTCATCAGCGTTAAATGTGGCTGCCTCCTTTTTACAGGTCTGCCACTGATGATACAGCTCGCTAACTCTTTGCTTTTGTTGTTCCAGCTCCGCCTTACCAAAGGCATCTAAAATTTCCAGGTGCTTCTTTTTATAAAGCAAGGATTGATGGTCGTGCTGTCCATGTATGTCAATTAAGTGACTGGTTACCTTCTGAAGCGTATGCAGAGATACGTTTTCCCCATTAATTCTTACCGTACTACGCCCACCTGTAATCTTTCTTGTAATAATCAGGGATTCCTCTTCTCCTGCTTCTATTCCTTCCTCCATAAGTAGCTGCCGTTTATTTTCATCCAGAGAAAAGACCAGTTCCACCAAAGCATAAGGTGCATCTTCCCGAAGCATTTCCTTGGGCACCTTCTGCCCCAATGCAATGTTAATAGAGCCTAGCAGTATGGATTTACCTGCTCCGGTTTCGCCTGTTAAAATATGTAATCCCTCTCCAAAATCAACGTCGGCCTCATCAATGAGCGCCAGATTTTTTACATGTAAATTTTCCAGCATCTACCTTCTCTTCCCTTCTTATGTGTTACGATTTATAATCGCTTCCATTCGTTCAATCATAGCTTCTCCCATAGCAGCGTCCTTAATGGCACAGAAAATCGTATCATCTCCTGCGATACAGCCCACAATACCACTAATGCGAAGGGCATCAATGGCCGCTGCCACTGCCATAGCCATACCGGACACAGTACGGATTACAAGCAGATTCCCCGCCTGCTCCACAGACAAAAACCCGTCCTGTAAAATGCGGATATACTTCTTTCCGGGATTTACCTGACTGTTAGACATAACTGTATATTTCTGTTTAAAACCATGAGATGGTACCTTGGTTAACTGCAGCTGTCTGATATCTCTGGAAACTGTTGCCTGAGTTACATCAAACCCTGCCTTCATTAAATAGCTTGCCAGTTCCTCCTGGGTTTCAATCTCATGCTGCTCTATTAATTCCAGTATTTTTTGATGCCGTAAGCTTTTCATCTGTAACCCCTCCTCTTACTTATCGCTCATTTTCTGCTGTAACACTTCCAAAAAACCTGCCCGATTCAGCTTAACGATAGAAGTTACCTTTTCACACTTCTCGATTTCTATGGTATCTCCCGGCTGTAATGGAATCACGCCGCAGCCATCAAAAGCAACGATTCTCTCTTCTAAGCTGTTACTTCGATTTTCAAGCATCTCTATGGTAATTACATCATTGGCAGACAGCACAATACTTCTTGTATTCATACTGTGGGGGCAAATCGGTGTCAGCACAATCAGCTTGGCATTGGGCTCCACAATGGGACCCCCTGCTGACAGATTGTAAGCTGTGGAACCTGTAGGGGTAGCAATAATAATACCATCTGCCGTATATCTGCTTAATAATTTATGATTTACATATACATTAAAATCAATTAAACGAAGCATGCCACTTCTATTTACAACAATATCATTTAACGCAATTTGCGTATCCAGACAGGTATCCTTGCGCATCACTCTGGCAGAAAGCATCATACGGTTTTCTACTTGACACCGGTCTGAAAGAAGCTGGTCTAACTGTTCCCGTATATCCTGCTGATCCATCTCCGCTAAGAAACCCAGCTTACCAAAATTCACTCCAATAAATGGGATGTCATAAGCCGCCAAATCTCTGGCTGCCTGCAGCATAGTGCCATCACCACCCAGCACAATAACACACTGCGTTTCCGGCGGCACTGCCTTAGGGTTGGTATAACGGTAGGAAGCATCTCCCTCCGTTTCCTCTGAAACATATACCGTAC
>CAZLTS010000006.1:0-14807 GCA_964562495.1 uncultured Lachnospiraceae bacterium
GGCAAACATTCGGAATTCGCTGATTTGCTTCGCAAATCGCTGCTTCCTCATGTTTGGACGGGTCAAAAAAGCCCCCACACCTTTTCGTGCAAGCACGAAGGTGTGGGGGCTTTTTCTAACCTGGATTAGGCAAATTGTGCGTTATATAAGTCGGCGTAGAAGCCTTGTTGTTGCATTAGTGCTTCGTGGTTTCCTTGTTCGATAATATCGCCATCTTTCATAACCAGTATCAGGTCTGCCTGACGTATGGTGCTTAATCTATGGGCGATTACGAAGCTGGTTCTTCCTGCCATCAGGTTATCCATAGCTTTCTGAATTCTGTGTTCGGTTCTGGTATCTACAGATGAGGTCGCTTCATCTAGGATAAGTACCGGTCTGTCTGACAGGATTGCTCTGGCTATGGTAAGCAACTGTCTTTGTCCTACGGATACATTGGTTGCTTCTTCGTTTAACTCGAAGTCGTAGCCTCCGGGCAGTGTACGGATAAAGTGGTCTGCGTGAGCTGATTTCGCAGCTGCAATCACCTCTTCATCTGTTGCCTCTAATCTTCCGTATCGGATATTTTCCATAATACTTCCTTTAAACAGCCATGTGTCCTGCAGAACCATACCAAATGCGCTTCGCAATTCATTACGGTTATACGCCTTTAGGTTATGACCGTCTAATTCAATACTGCCTGCATTGACGTCATAGAAACGCATTAACAGCTTTACCATAGTAGTCTTGCCTGCTCCGGTAGGACCTACAATAGCAATCTGCTGCCCCTGTTTTACATGGGCGTTAAAATTCCGAATTACCATTTGATTCGGGTCGTAGCCAAACTGTACATTCTTAAAATCTACCACACCGCGAATGTGCTCCATTGCGACTGCATTCTGGGTCGTCTGGTCCTCTTCCTCTTCTTCCAAGAATTCAAAGACACGTTCTGCTGCCGCCATCATAGACTGCATCATATTGGTAACCTGTGCAAGCTGCTGAATGGGTTGGGTAAAGTTCTTGACATAAGTAATAAATGCCTGAATATCACCGATTTCGATAGTTCCCTTAATAGCTAAGAAGGCACCGGAAATGGCAACGCCAACATATCCCAGATTTCCTACAAACTGCATCACAGGCATCATTAAACCGGATAGAAACTGGGACTTCCAGGCAGACTGAAACAACACATGATTGGTTTCATCAAATTTGGCAATGACATCCCTTTCCTTTCCGAATGCCTTTACCACTAAGTGACCGGAATAATTTTCCTCTACCTGTCCGTTAATATGACCCAAATATTCCTGTTGCTGCTTAAAGTACTTCTGGGAACGCTTCATAACAAACTGAATGAAGACCATACTGACCGGCAGAATCAATAACGTAATCAGTGTCATAAGCGGGCTTATGGTAAGCATCATAACTACAACACCAATCATAGTCGTTACAGATGTAATCAGCTGGGTGACGCTTTGGTTAAAGCCATTACCGAAGGTATCTACATCATTGGTAATTCTCGATAACACCTCACCATTGGTTCGGCTTTCAAAATACTTTAAGGGCATACGGTTAATCTTCTCTGTCAACTGCTTACGAAGCTTATAGCACAGCTTCTGTGTTACCGTAGACATGGTAACTCCCTGTAGGATACCAAATACAAGACTGACTCCATACAGGCACATAACAAGAATCAAAATCTTTGCAATATAGGAGAAATCGATACCGCCTGTTCCGGCAATCTTTCCTGCCAGTCCTTCTGACAAGGCAGTGGTTGCCTTACCTAGAATCTTCGGTCCGATAATATTAAATACAGCACTAAAGGCAGCACAAATCATAACGGCAATAACGCCGATTTTATAGCCACCCAGGTAATGAAATACCTTTTTTACGGTTCCCTTAAAATCCTTTGCTTTCTCTGTAGGATTATGTCCTTTTGGTCCGTGCATTTACCGTTCCTCCTTTCCGATACTTGCAAGAAACTCCGTTTCCGACATCTGGGACTGGGCAATCAGCTTATACTCTTCACAGCTTTCCACTAATTCTCTATGCGTTCCCTTACCAATCATTTCACCATTTTCCAACACGATAATCTGATCCGCATTTAAAATGGTGCTGACTCTCTGCGCTACAATAAGAACCGTTGCATCCTTCGT
This sequence comes from uncultured Lachnospiraceae bacterium, assembly GCA_964562495.1. Classification (GTDB taxonomy): domain Bacteria; phylum Bacillota; class Clostridia; order Lachnospirales; family Lachnospiraceae; genus CANQSA01. The sequence continues at coordinate 2,130 of CAZLTS010000006.1, forward strand.
TTTCTTGGCTAAGGCTGCACGCAAGGTTGTATCTGTTTTAAAATCCAGTGCAGAAAAGCTGTCATCAAAAATATAAATCTTGGGGTGTCTGGCAATGGCTCTGGCAATAGACAGACGCTGCTTCTGACCGCCGGACACATTAGTTCCGCCCTGTGCAATGGCACTGGCATACTGTTCCTTCTTCTCTTCAATAAAATCTGTTGCCTGGGCAATGGCTGCTGCCTCTTTCATATCCGCTTCGGTAGCATTCGGTGCGCCAAATACAATATTAGAACGAATATCACCGGAGAACAGTATCGCCTTCTGAGGAACGTAACCGATTTCACTACGCAGGCTGTCTACCTGCAAATCTCTTACATCTGTTCCTCCTATGGTAATGGCTCCCTCTGTTACATCAAAAAATCTGGGAATCAGCTTTACTAAAGTGGATTTACCACAGCCTGTACTTCCGATAATCGCAGTTGTCTGCCCCGGCTTCGCTATGAAATCAATATCGGATAATACATTCTCTTCTCCGTCCGGATACCGGAAGCTTACATGGTTAAATACAACCGTTCCATCACCATTGGCAGCTTTTGCATCTGCCTTATCTGTAATTCTCATTTCCGTATCTAATACCTCCTGGATACGGTCTGCTGCCACACCTGCTCTTGGCAGCATAATGGATACCATAGTCAGCATTAGAAATCCCATAATAATAACCATAGCATAAGTTAGAAACGCCGTCATGGCGCCAACCTCTAATACGCCATCATCAATTTTATGGCCGCCGACCCACACAATCAGTACAGATACACCATTCATCAACACCATAAGCACCGGCATCATACAGGACATGGTTCTGTTGGTAAAAATCATAACCCGGGTTAATCGCTCATTGGCTTCGTCGAAGCGTTCCTCCTCTTTCTTCTCCCTGCCAAAAGCACGAATAACCGGAATACCAGTAAGAATCTCTCTGGCAACCAGATTCACCTTATCTACTAATGTCTGCATGATTTTAAACTTAGGCATGGCAATTAACATAAGTGCCAGTATCAGACAAAGCACTGCTGCCACTGCCAAAACAATCACCCAGTTCATACCGGAATGATAATTGCGAATGTTAAGAATACCACCAATGGCAAGAATCGGTGCATACAATACCATTCGCAAAATCATAACTGTAACCATCTGAATCTGCTGTACGTCATTGGTGCTTCGTGTAATCAACGATGCGGTAGAAAACCGATCCAGCTCCGCATTAGAAAATCCCATTACCTTCTTAAATATGTTATTTCTTAAATCCCGACCTACACCGGCTGCTGCAATCGACGCCAGAAAACCTACTACAATCGCTGCTATCGCCATAAGCAGTGCCATCACCAACATCTTTCCACCGGTAGACCATAAGTAATCTGTCTGCATCTGGTCCAAATCCACATCACAGGCTTCATATTCCTGACGCGCAAATGCCTTCGCCATAGAACGAATCATGGAATCTCCTAAGGAATCCAGCTTCTCCTCCATCTGCGCTACCACCTGGGTAGCCATCTGTGCTGTCATCTGGGTAGCCATCTGCTCCGTCATGTCTGTATTCCCTTGCTGGGAAGTCAACATATAAACGATAGCAATTATCTTGGAAAATTCATCATCTACCTTTGTCCAATTCTCTTCCCCTGTATCTGCTAACTGATAATAACCCGCTTCCTCATTTAATTCATAAGCCTGTTCCCAGTCAGCCAGCTTCGCTTCCTCTAAGAAAACAGCCACCTTCTGATACCCCGCCTGGGAGATATATTCCGGCACACAATGTTCAATGCCGGAATTGGATATACCTACATCAATTAAATTCGAGGTGTAATCAGGCAGTGAAAGCTCACAATAAGCCTGCCCAACCAGCAGTACTAAAATAAGTAGTACAAAATACCAATACTTCTTGAGATTACGAAAAATATTCTTCATAAATCCTGTCTATCCTTTCTTACCAATCTAAAGAAGAATGATAACACAAGCATCTATGACTGTCAACGTAGGAAAAGCAGGCCTCCTAAGAGACCTGCTCCTCCAAAAGATAATAAAGATAGGATTTGTAAGAAGATAAAAAATATCATCTTTCTACATTCAGGCGGCTTCTTTTATGCCTGCCATATATATACAAAGCAAATACAGCAAGTAATATTGTTGTACCGCCTAATGTATACCAATAAGTTCCAATTCCTCCAGTTTCTGGAAGCTGGTAAAGCTGTGAATTAATAATATAGATAGTTCCTCCGTTTTCTGCTGCTACTGCACGAATGCTTTCTAAATCATCGTCAGTAGATGTCGTTTGGTCTGTTTGTTCTAGTTCGGTTACTGTAAGGACAGCTCCGTCGTCATTCTTATATGTGGCTGCGTACTGTTCACTGGGTGATTCATTAATAAAGAAGCTGGTGTAGGTATAGGTGTAACCGTCTATTTGAGCTGTTTTTGGATACCGCTTCCACTGGTATTTCCAGTTATTGCTATCACCTAATACTATGGTGTCTACCAACCACACGCCTTGTTCACTTGTCTCACTGCCATCTTTAACACGGGTACCGACTGCATACAGATTGATTGAAACAGAGTCTGCAGGTGTGGTATCGTCGCTCCATTCCTTCTTAACAGTTAAGGTCAGGGAATCCGGTCTGCTAATTGTCAGCTTACCATTATTTCCCAGTGTCTGCGTAACCTGTCTAGTATCTGCATCTACCCATTCTTTAAAGCTGTTATCGTAGGTGTCTGTGACGTTAGCCGCTGACGTTTTGGCAGTGGTGTTTTTTCTGGTTGCGGAATAATAGGTATTATCCTTGGTAGGGGTGAAGGTGGTCGTAGCAATCATACCGCTATCGGCATCATAGCTGTTGGTGTAGTATACCTGCGGGGTAATCTCACCTATGGTATCCTTTAGCGCATCAAGAACACTTGCCTGCAAACCTACACGATAGATTAAACGCACTGGCAGCTCCTCATAGTAAAAGGTCTTGTACAAATCGGGATAGTAAACTGCCATGGCATCCTCTGAGATATCGAACTTCACCACCTCATAGGTTCCGCCGCTGCTATCGGTCATGGTGGTCACTCTGGCTGTAATTCCATTTAGATCTACCGTCTGCTCCTCCTCCAGCCACTTGGTGTCGGAATATTCACGATCTACCACGTAATTCCACTTATACTCTATATATGCATTGCCATCTTTATCAGTTCCTGACTTGGTACTGGTTGCTGGATAATTCACGCCATAATAACGTAACACAGGTTCTCCTTTTACCTCCATACCGGTTCCAATGGGGTCGGTTATGGTAACGGACGATTCTTCCTCTAAGAAGAAGTTATAGTTATTTACCACCTGCAATTTACTAATAATGGAGGAGAAAATATATTCCATATCTTCCTCACTTAGATTACCGAAATAGGCATTATCTACATAATTGATGCCATAGTCTTCAGCCTTCATATCATAATAGGGATTGCTAATTCCGTATAGATACTGACAGGTCCACCCTAGTCCTGTAAGATAATTCATTTCATCGCGCGCAACCTGATAGACACTGCTTAAATCGGCCTGGTTTGTTATCAGCTCCTTAAACTGGGAACTGGTATTTTTCCATTCCTGTAGTACATACACATATGCATCTTCGAAGTCTTTGGACAATTCACTCCAGCTATCCAATTCCTCAATATTATCCGCCGTTGGATTTAAGACCGCTCGTCGATAAGCATCATCTACATAGCTGGTTAGGCTGGATACATTCGCGAGGCTATCTCCCGCATCAACCGCCTTCTTTTCATCATAGGTTCCATGCCCGCTGCTCATAATACCCATACCAATGGTATAAAAATAGGCTTTCTGATTATAGTGCAGGCTTACCTGATTCTTGAAATAATTGGCTGATAATACAGTATAATAGCCCAAAACACCATATTCAGCACCTTCACCTACATTGGGACCGCTTAATGGGTCTGTATAGTTAATGCTACCTAAGGTAGGGTTACCATCCGTCAGCATAATATAGACTGGTTGTCTGGTTACCGTTGTTTCCTTTACCGTTTCACCATTACTGTTTGTAACGGGAATCGTTACTGTAGTATCAGCATTTGCAAATACATTATATGCCATTTCCAGTCCCTGCTGCGTGTAGGTACAACCCCACATACCAGCTGCCACATTCATGGCTACCTGTGCCACCTTGCCATCCTCTGTGCCGGCATTATCTGCGGTTAAATCTGGCGCTGTTTTCGGTGCCGTTCCATACTCACCAGCATCATACATTTTGGTCACACCATTTGCATCCGTATAGTAATAATACTGATGCGCCGAATAGGTTTTATCATACACGATATACTTATCATCTTTGGCATAATACCTATCTAATGGTAGGATTTCCTCGGCTGTGTTAGAAAAGGTTACCAAACCAACTCGGTTATATTCATTTCTGGACAAAATCGACGACATGGCATCGTTTAACGCATCAATACTGGCAATCCAACGATATACAGCATCATCACTATCATCTGTAAGGCTATACATACTATTGGATAAATCCAGTATAAACACCACATCCAACGGTGTCTCTGCGCTCTCCACATCCTGTACCGTCCACTCCTGTCCCAGTGCAGATAAGGTTACGGAATAATCTCCGCTGTCATAATCATCTGCATCGATGGCATCATAATCGTCCTTACCATAGATAACAGACTTATCTGTTACGACACGACCATCATTTTTCTGTTGTGCCTGATTTAACTCATCTCCAGTTAAACCGCTGTCCTTCATTCCAAAGATACTCTCTATATTAGAGGTGGAGCCATCAGAAGCATACTGCATTGTAATACCACCTAGTCCATCATCGTCGGTCAGCAGCTCTGTTTCCATTTGTGCATCGCTAACCGCCAAATCAGCGTCATAGGTCGGTTTTGTCGCTATCTGATTCTCTTCCTCGTCTGTGCTAAGTGCACTCACGGCTGCTGCATCGTTTACAGCGGTAACTGTACTGGTTGCATCTCCTGACTGATAAACGTAAAGCTGGAAATTTGTCTGTGCAAGATAACTACTACTGGCATCCTTAGTTTGGATGGTATAGGTTGCATCTGGTAAACAGTTTAAATAATAGCATGCATACTTCGTATAATCGTACGATGGGTAAATAAAACCGTACATACGCCAACTATTTATGGAATTTCCACTATTTAGATACATACCTATAGTCCCATAGTATCCTGATTGAGTAGTTTTTTCACCTGTCGTCTCATCTGTTGTCGTTTGCGACATATAAGCATACCAAGTCATCTGATAAGAATAGGGACTACTATCATCGATTGCCTGATAGATATAGCTTACAATACTATCGGGAAAGGTATATATCCAGTAATGTCCCTCCGGATTTGATGTAGGCGATATTTCCTCCTGCGTATCGGAATTCTTAACGGTAAAGTATTTGCTGTTGCCGATTCCGGAAATGGGTGATACCGTAACCGGAATGGAGCTGTATGCATTCGATAGTCCGATTCCCGGTGTATAACATCCGGTTACCATTCGGGAGCCATTATTAAATACCATGATAAACTTTCGATCCACCATGGATACATTGGACTCTAATTCATTTAGCTCATCCCATGAATCAATTCGTTCATAGTATCCGCTTATTGTAGTTGTCGTCTGTACAACGGCAAATTTGCTGGTTGCTGCCATCCGCATAGTAGCTTTCCTGCTGGTTACCGTAACCGGGGTGCTTGTGTAGGTATCTGTATCCTGCGTTTCCAGTGTAGCGTCTTCTCCAGAGCCTTCTGTGGTTTCCGTTTCCACTTCTGTCTCGTCTGATGGGATTTCGCTTTCCAGCTTTGTTTCTTCTGGTACGACATCACTGTCGTCCACTGTCTGCAGTTGCTCCATAGCTTCCGCATCTGGTGTAGTCACATCCACCGCTTCATCAGGTACTACTTCGATTTCTTCGGTAACGCTCTCTTCCTCGACCGCTTCTGCTGTTTCAATATCTGCCACTTCTTCAGCACCTACTACGGTCTCAATGTCTGCTTCCGTTTCTGTCTCGCAAGCTGTGGCTACTTTTTCCTCTGCTTTTTTCTCTGCCTCAGACTCGATTTCTGATTCTGCCTCTCCGTCCATTTCTCCCAGGGTTGTTACATTCTCTTCTGTATCAACGCTTAAATCCTGGTCCTTAGTGATAATCAGTGCTGCATATTGGGTATCATCCTCTTCTTCTGTGTCTGTACCATCGTCTGTGGCATCCTCCTCGGTTCCTATGGTCAGCTCTATTGTAGGCGTTATGCTGTCAGGCAATGTGTATTTTTCTTCTTGAGATTGCCATTCTAGCTCATATACCTGACTGCCGATTACTGTTTGTTTAGAACTCTTCTCCATAGTATCTGTAATGGATTCCTCCATAGCATCATAATCATCATCCTCACTATCTACTTTTACTACAGTACAGCTTAAATCATCCGGCAGGGATTCGTCCCATGGAATAGTAATCACGCCGGAGATGTCTCCGTCTGTGAATGTAAACTGTAAAGATTCCGGCTGCTCAAAACACTGCTCTACATGGGTATGTTCTTCTAATCCGCAGGTAAGCTCTGTTGTGTCGCCTGTTTCACTATAGCACGCCTCTGTGTGGGTATGTTCTTCTTGTCCACAATAGGTTTTCTTTCCTAATGTGGTCGCCGGCAGGATTAAGGAGTAGGTGGTAAAGAATACAACAACCGCCATCAAAATACTGACAATCTTCATCCATCTTTTCTGCGTATGCTTTGCAGCCAGAACGGATTGTACTTGTTTCTTTAATTCTTTCTGCATTTCACATTTCCTTTCTGCCTATATTATCCAAACCCGATTTTTTATTTTAAAACAATCTGCTCCCTTCGATTTCTAGTTACTTGTAGCATAGAAAAGGACTGTCTAAAACAGCCCCTTCCCATTTGTACGATTAGTATATAATAAAGATTGGTTAACAGCTACTTGGTTTCCTGCAAAGCTTCCAGCCTGTTAAGATAAACAGCATACCTGCTAAGGATAACAGAGGAAGCGGCCACCACAACTGACCTGTCTGCGGAAGTTTCGTAGTTGTTGACGGCGGTGTGGAAGATGGATTCGTGGGTACAATAGAATCCTCTTTTGTAGTAGGCTCCTCAGTTTCCTCCGTTTCAGCCTGAGAGGTTGTCTCCTCTGGCTGCTGGGTTTCCTCCGGCTCTGTAGTTTCTTCCGGATTCTCTGGTTCTGTAGTTTCCTCCGGCTCTGTCGTCTCCTCCGGATTCTCTGGCTCTGTTACCTCTTCCGGAGTTGTAGATTCCTCTGTACCGGGTGTTGTTGTCTCCTCCGGCATAGGGTCCTCTCCTGTCTGGTGCTCATAACCATCTGGTTCCTGAGACTGACTCTTTACATTAACAGTAGGCACATAATCCCACCGACCGTCTTCTTGTTCATAAGGTAATGAAACTAAGCTGGTAACTGTGGTATACTCCACACCATCTATGGTCTTAGCTCCACCAATTAGCAAATATGCTCCTGGAACTAAATTAGTAAATCTGGTCTCTCCCTTTTCATCTGTATAGTGGGTAGCAACCGGGGCAATGGTCTCGCCCTTTTCTTCCTTACTTTCCACAAACACCTCTAGGGAAGCCGCCTTTTTACTCCAATCCTCCTGGGAATCCTCTTCTTTCAGGGTAACCTTACTGGTTGAGAACTCTGCTTCCATCTTGATTGCTCCGGCACTAGTCATCTTTCCAACCAGATATAACTTAAATTCTACACCAGCTACCGGCTTATTATCGATCTGGTCCTCTATCGTTAGGGAGCAGCTTCGGGTTGTGTCAACCGGGGTTGCCGCCCACGTCATTGTGGTATACCCCAGAGCAAATACCAGGCACATACAAACTGCGAGGCATCTATGTTTCCATCTTTTACACGTAGATATCATTTTCACCGTCATTCTCATCATCCTTTCGTTTAGATTCATTCTTGTTATGCCGCAATACCCAAATTAACATCACGAACAAAATCGGTATCGCGGCAAAGGGGGCAACAAGAATGGGTTGTAATTGAACCGCTTCTGCCGTTACACGAATTGCTTCTGAGGTTTCTGTGTTCTCGACTCTGTGTCCTCGTACCAACAGCCTTTGTGTGTTAATGCCGTATGGCGTGCAGGTAACTAAGGTACATAAATCTTCACCAGGTATTATTTTCAAATCCGATACGTCCTCGGGCTCAACGATTCGGATCTGGTCTACCTCATAGGTCAAGGTTTCGTTTAACGTCCTTATAATAAAGATATCCCCTTCTGTCAGTTGATCAAGATTGGTAAATAACTTGGCGGATGGTAATCCACGATGTCCGGACAAAACACAATGGGTACCACTTCCTCCTACCGGCAGGGACGACCCTGCCACATGACCAACTCCTACCTGTAGAGTCGCTTCATCATCTCCATGGTAAATGGGAAGGGTACAGTCAATAGACGGAATCTCGATATAACTCATTACATCATCGATATTAAGCAAAGATTCATATTCTTCCATTTCTTCATCACTTAATACAAACGAGGTACTGCCACGGTTTGCTAGCTTCTCGTTATAGTCCCGGGCCTCCTGTAGCAGCTCATTATATTCTTCTTCCTTCAGGTTTTTAACCTTATTGGAATATTCTGCTACGGCACGAGACTGATGCAGGGAGTTATAATAGTCACTGACTGTTGGATACAGAAGCAAGGACAGCCCCGTAAGGAATGCCAATACTAACAATGTAGAATATATTCTTTTTCTAATACGATGCTCTCCTTGCTTTTGTATACGTTTTCTGGCCAAAGCTGCCATCCTTTCTCCCATCCTTCCCGGGCCGGAGGAGAAGCTCCTCCGGTTCGGCCAGATGAGTAAATCATTATCTATCTACACGCTGCATACGTTTTCTTGTAATTAACAGGATAGAAGCACCTGCTAATAAGATACCGCCAACGATATAGAAGATTGTTGTACCGATACCACCGGTATTCGGTAAATTACCACCACGGTAATCAATGATACTGGTATGTAACATGCCATCATCTGTAGAGTACCGAATGCTGTCACGATCAGGTACGGAGAAGGTTGCTGTACCATTGTCATATGCATACTTTACATCAAAGGTAATCGGATCAATTGCGTTGTATCCATCTGGTGCTACTACCTCTGCTAAGGTATACTGACCTTCGCCTAAGCCTACGAATGTAATAACGCCATCAGAATCTACTGTGCCTTTAACAGTTGTTTCCGTTGTACTCTCACCCTTTAAGTCAAACTCTGTTGTCTTAGTATATTTGGTTTCAGTGCTTGCATATGCATCCTTATCGATACCTTCTGTATCTGGTGATGTGGTTGTATATGTATTATCAGTTAATTTGTAATAAGTACCTTTTTCATTATCTTCTTTGAATACTTCTTTTGAAACTAAAATCTGCTTAACGCCACTACCTGTTAATGAGAATTCTGCACCAGTCAATTTGGCACCACTAGAATTAATTTTCTCAACCTTTAATGCTGTGGTATAGGTCTTTGTAATAGCCTTAGCGGTTTCACCTGTAGGCTGATTCTTATCTGGTGTTGGCTCTTCCTTAGGATTTTCTTCTGGAGGGTTTGTGCTTGGTGTTCCACTGTTATTTGGGTCATTGGAATAATCTACGATGACTTCGTTTGTATTTGCATCATTAATCACTGCCTTTTCGTTTAATGTAGCATTATATGTAACGATAATCTGTGTATCACCAGTTAAGGCATACTTAGCAGCATCGCCATCTTTTACATTTGCCAACTGCTTTAAATCCTGAATAGCAACAATTAAATCCGTTGTGCCATTCTTACCTTCAGAAGCATTAATATAGAAATACTTTGTAATTTCATTTGCAGCTGATACTTTATTCAAGTATACCTTGACACTGTCCTTCGTATAGGTCAAGCCCTTGCTTAAGGTATCAGTAAACTTATAGTAGTAGGTACTAAAATCTGCAATACGGCTAGATACAGTACCTGTCAGCTTGTACTGGATATCTTCACCAATGGATGCACTATTATTGGTGCCCCATACTTCTTCGCCAGTCTCTACCTGCTTCGTTACAGTAGGAGCACTGCCCTTAGGCTCAAATACTAATGTTCCAGATGCTACCTTAACAACATACAGGGTATAGGCACCTGCTTTGCTATCTAAGGTACCTTCCTTATCCTTAATCAGATAGTAACCTGGGGCAACATCTGAATAGGTGTAGGTTGTGTTTGTATCATTTGCTTTCGGCTGTTCGCTCGCTCCTCTATATGGTTCAGATGTTAAATCCGCATACTTCTTAATTACCTCTAATTTTGCAGTATCACTTGTCAGCTTCTCTGCATCTGTAATATCCTCACGAGCCTTTTCTGAAATAGCATCTCCTTCTTTACTACCCTCAGGGATGTTACTGTTTTTGCCCCATTTCAGGCCGGAAAGTGCTTCGTTATTATAAGTACCTGTAAAAATCTGGTACAGCTCATAGGTATGCGTGACCGTTGCATTGGTGGCCGTCGTTTTTTCTTCATCTGCTGCGAAGGCTGTTAATGATAAACATGCCGACGTGGCTACAGCCATCATGACAGAAAATATTTTTTTCATTTTACTTTTCATGTTAATCAATTCCTTTCACTAAATATATGTTTGTTTATTAGTTCTAAACAGGTTTGGGGGTTGGCGTTTAATTTCTCCCTTGATTAAGAGACAGGGTGTCTACTCACACCTCCTTTAATTCAGACTGCTCTGTCTACGCCTGCCATATATATACAAGGCAAATACTGCAAGTAGTAGAATGTACTGCCTATTGTATACGTATTCATTTAAATACCGCCCAGCCGACTTACCGGCCATACGCGGAATACCAGTTTACCGATGATCTGCTCCTCTGATACGCAGCCAACCTGACTGTTTCTGGAATCTGTGGATACGCTTCGGCAATCGCCTAATACGAATAGCCGGTTATCCGGCACCTCGTAAGGAAATGTAATATCGCATTCTCCATACCCCGGCTGGGATACGTAGGGTTCATCCAGTGCTACGCCGTTAACCGATATGTTTCCGTCATCGTCCATATCCACTATGTCACCTGCCTGAGCGATAACACGCTTTATTAAAATCTTGTTATTATAATAGAAAGCAATTACATCACCTGTTTCTAAGTTGGAGTCCTTCATCAGCACTACGATATCTCCATCTATGAGCGTGGGTGTCATGGAAGTACCATACACACGCAGCACCGGTGTCCACATGGTAGCGATTAAGAGTGCTGCCGCCGCTACGATAACCAATAAAAATACTGTACTCTTTAAGGTACCCCGGTATCTTCGCTTATATTTCTCATGTTTTAATTCTCCTTCTATCTGCTCTGATGTTGGAAAATCATAAAAACTAATTTCTGTATCAGGTGACGTACAAGCTGCGTTCTTTTCTTTCTTGCGCTTACGCATAATCCTGTTACCTCCGTTATGTCTTCATATCAATCACATCGCGCTCACCATACTGGTCAATCTTCTCTTGAAGCTCCTGTTCCTTTTGTTCAAGGCGTCTTAACACATCCTTTTCTCTGGTTACTGTGGCCTGTAGGCTTAACACGTACTGCATTCCCGCTGCGTCTGCATCTGCGAAAATATGATTCAATCGCAAGGCTGCCTCAGCAAGGGTGCCGGATTTCTCCATTTCAATGTTTCGCTGGCACAGCTTCTCCTTCGCCTCTGCCAACTGTTCTTGCAGTTCTTTTATATGCTGGCTTTGTGTTAGTAGGATTTCCAAAAGTTCTTTTCTATTTAGTTTGCGAAGTTCTTTGTCTGTCATATAAAATCCTTCTTTCTTTCCGGCTACGATACTGTTCCCCAGTCCTTCAAGGGCCATATGCGAATCAGCAGCCTTCCGACTATCTGATCTTCTGAAACACATCCAATGGATGTATTTCTGGAATCAATGGAAACACTTCTGTGGTCTCCCATAACAAAGACCTTAGACTCTGGAACCTGATAGGGCAGCTCTATGTTACATTCTCCATATGCCTTATCTACGATATAAGTCTCATCCAGCTCCTCGCCATTTACATACACGGTTCCGTCTGACTTAATATCTACCCAGTCACCTGGACCGGCAATTACTCTTTTTGCCAATATCTTGTTGTTGTAATAAAATGCAATGACATCTCCAGTTTTGAATGTGCTTGTTTTCAGTGTTACCACAATGTTCCCACTTTCCAGTGTAGGCGTCATGGAATTGCCATATATTCTAAGTACAGGGAAGACCAGTGTTGCTATCAGTACTGCCACCGCTGCCACTGTTATAAGAACATATAGTGTTCTTTTCAAGGTTCTGAAAATACGGAGCTTATGCTTCGTCCTGGCAAGTTCTGCTTCAACCTGCTCCGGTTTTATCTCATCGCATAGATTGTAATTTGTTCCCTCCATACTCCTCATCTCCTTTTGTGCCTTTATCTTAACAAATGCAAGTGCTTTTTTCGTTCCTCCAATGTTCCTTCGTTGTTACCTCATGTTCCACAAATGTTATTCTCATGTTCCTCTTTTGTGACGTAAAATGTGAATTTTCTGTGCCCCCCCCCCCCACATTTCTTCTCCATTGCCCCATATTCCAGTGTTATACTCTCTATCATTTTATTCATATCGGCGTTATATCCATTTAAACTT
>CAZLTS010000007.1:0-13465 GCA_964562495.1 uncultured Lachnospiraceae bacterium
GTGATAATATGTGCGATGATGATTATATAGTATTAGATGAAAATTTTGAAACAAGTAACAGCAGTTTTACTTGCACTTGTATTAGTAGCAGCATTTGTACCTACTAATGTATTTGCGGAAGAGGAATCTTCAAAAATTAGTGTAACCATTCGTGTACGTGGAGATTCTATTCATGAAGATGGAAAACATGAGGCCTATACAACTTGGGCTACTGTAAAGCTGGAATTAGACCAGGGTGCAACCTTAGCAGATGCTTTTCAGGCTGCATTAAAACAGTCAGGTCTGGAGGTAACTTACAATGATTGGGGATATGTAGGCAGTATTACTAATAGCAAGGGTGAAACCTTACCTTCCTCATATAGCACAGCAAGTGCATATTGGATGACTTTATTAAATGGTGAATGGACTACCACCACTGATAATCAGATTGTATTAGAGGATAATGATTATGCAATCTATTATTTTCTGGATGATTATAACGAATCCTACGAGTACGATGAAGAGGATGAAGAAAACACAAAGAATGAGCCTGAGGATGAGGATGAAAATGTAAGCACGAAACCGGAATCCCTTACAGATGAACAGCTACAGGATATCTTTGATGCCACAGGAAAATTATTATTAAAGGGTAATGCACCTGTATATGGTTCTACAGGTGGAGAATGGTTAGTATTAGGACTGGCACGTGCCGGCTTGATTACAGATGATTTTATTACAAGCTACCGTGAGAACCTGTCAACTGCACTATCTCAGGCAGAATCCTTAAGTGCAACAGACTACGAGCGTGTTATTATTGCAACCACCGCATTAGGACTAGAACCCACAGACATTATTGATGGGGAAGATTTAAGAGATGCACTGTCTGATTTAGATTTTGTTACCTTGAAGGGACTGAGTAGCGTTGCTTATGCGCTAATTGCCTTCGATACTGCAGATTATGAAATTCCTACAGCAGCAGAGGGTAAGACACAGACAACCAGAGAAGCATTAATTCAGTATATCTTAGATGCACAGACCGAAGACGGCTTCTGGAATTGGGGCTGGGGTGACGGCATGGATTTAGATTTAACTGGTATGGCACTGCAGGCATTGGCACCATATTATGATGATAATGAAACTGTAAAGGCAGCAGTAGATAAGGCGTTAACCTATTTATCTGATGTACAGGATGAAAATGGTAGAATCTTTGGACAGTATGGCGAAAGTACGGAAAGCTATGCACAGTTCATCGTAGCCTTGACTAGCTTAGGCATTGATCCCGCAACTGACGAAAGATTTGTAAAAAATGATTCTACGGTATTAGATATACTGGCTGAGTATTATGTCGAGGGACAGGGCTTTATAAGCAGTAGCAGCTATGCCGTTGTAAATGCCATGTCAACGGAGCAGGCATTTTACGCAATGGTAGCATATAATCGATTTGTGGATGGTATGAATTCCTTATACGATATGACAGATATTGAAGATGAGGAAGAAGAACCCACAGAGTCAGAAGCTGTAGAGGCAGAAGAGGAAGAAACAACAGAATCCGATGAAGCAGAGGCTATTAGCACCGAAGAAACCACTGGTGAGAAAACATTAGGTACTACGGTGGAAACGAAGGAAGTAAGCGATACAGATGCCACAGCACCACAGACAGGTGATAACAATATGGCAACCCTTTGGATTGCACTGATGGGCATGTCTTTGGTTGGAATGTTAGCTTTACAAAGAAAGAAAAGTTCTGTAAAATAGCATAGAAAAGAAAAATAAGAGGGCTACTCTGTTTTGACAGGGCAGCCCTTCACAGTTATACAAAATGAGGAGTACAGGTGTGGGAAAGTTTTTAAAACAGTACCGATATGGCATTATAACTACAGTAGTGATACTGGTAATACTAACGGCAGCGTTTTTTAGCGGTGGAGAAATACCCAGCAAACAGGATGAAACAGAACCGTCGGCGGAAACGGTATATTTAGCGCAGGAGGAAACGGAATCTGGTATAGAAGAGGAAGCTACAGTAGAAGCGGATACGACAATGCAGGATACGGAGAAGGATGCCGCCACTGAGCAAACAAAGAAAGCTTCAGAAAGCACAGATGAGACAAAGCAGGAAGCTGCGACAGAAGGGGAAACAGATAGACAGCGTGAAGAAGCAACAAACGACGATACTGTAAACGGAACCCAGTCTACTACACAAGGAGCAGCTACTACAAAGCAGGAAACCAGTACTTCTAAACAGCAGGCAACTACGAAGCAGGAACAGGCAACCAGTAAGAAGAAAACGACTACAGGGAAAACAGAAGGTGCTACTACTAAGAAGGAGACGGCTACCACCAAGAAGGAGATAGCTACTACCAAGAAGGAGACAGCTACCACCAAAAAGGAGACAGCTACTACCAAGAAGGAGGCTGCCACCTATGGAGACAAAATCACAGTTACCTTGTCTATATCCTGTAAAACAGTTTTATCGAATTTAGATCAGTTGAAGGCTGCTAAGAAATCAATCATTCCTTCAGACGGCTGGATTTTAAAAGCCGTAACAGTGGAGGCACAGGAAGGACAGTCAGCCTTTGATATACTGCAGCAGGTTTGTAAGGATAAGAAGATTCCTATGGAATTTAGTAAATCAGCGGTATATCAGTCAGCGTATATTGAAGGAATTAATAACCTGTATGAGTTTGATTGCGGCAGTGCCTCAGGCTGGATGTACAGCGTCAATGGCATATTCCCGAATTATGGATGCTCTGCCTATACGTTAAAGGATGGAGATGTAATTGCATTTCAGTATACATGTAAAAATGGAGCAGATTTAAAATAATTGTAACGTGAGGAAAAGATAAAAATGGAAGATACCTTTTATGCATATCACCCGGTTGTAAACTTCATATATTTTGTAGCTGTTATTGGGTTTACCATGTTTTTTATGCATCCGGTATGCTTAGGAATCTCCCTAACAGCAGCACTTGCCTATACAGCTGCCAAAGGAGGCAGGGCAGGTATACGCTTTATCGTAACCTATATGCTGCCTATGATTGTGCTGGTGATGTTCATAAATCCTGCATTTAATCATGCAGGCATGACCATTCTTACGTATCTGCCCTCGGGTAATCCGCTGACACTGGAAGCTATTGTATACGGTGGGGCAGCAGCTTGTCTGCTGTGTGCAGTAATGGGCTGGTTTTACTGCTATACGAAGGTGATGACGTCAGATAAATTCGTTTATTTATTCGGCAGGGTTATTCCCTCTTTAAGTCTGGTACTGTCTATGATTCTTGGATTTGTTCCCAGATTTGCCCGTCAGTTTCGCATGGTGCGAAATGCACAACGGGGCATTGGATGCGATATGACAAATGGAAGACTGCGGGATAAAATGCGGCATGGCTTTCGTATATTTTCCATTATGATTACATGGGCATTAGAGAATAGTGTAGAAACGGCGGATTCGATGAAAAGCCGGGGCTACGGGCTGCCGGGGAGAACGGCATTTTCCATCTATCGGTTTGAACGCCGGGATTTTATTGCCCTTACAGGGATTTTCCTTTTTAGTGCTTATGTGTTAATTGGTGCCTTGGGTGGGGCGTTAACCTACTGGTATTTTCCTATGATTGGCGGCAATGAACAGGGCATTTATACATGGACAGTTTTGATTGCTTATGGTGTACTGTGTTTTCTACCGGTGGCACTTTTAAGAAAAAGGAGATAGAAAGGATTTCACTATGGCACTTGTATCAGTTAGACAATTAAGTTTTCAATATTCCGGTGCAAAGCAGCCTGCATTAAAGGACGTCTCCTTCTCCTTCGAGGAAGGGGAATTTGTGGTGCTGTGTGGTCCGTCAGGCTGTGGTAAGAGTACATTACTGCACCATTTAAAAAGTGTATTTACACCTTGCGGGGTGAAAAGTGGAGCCGTTTACTATGACGAAGCGTTATTAGAAACTGTAGAAGAACGCAGGCAATGCAGTGAAATCGGATTTGTGGGACAATCACCGGACAACCAGCTTGTGACAGATAAGGTATGGCATGAACTGGCATTTGGCTTAGAAAGTCTGGGAATGGAGCAACAGACCATTCGCAGTAAGGTGGCAGAAACAGCCAGCTTCTTCGGTATTGAAAAATGGTTTTATAAGGACGTGAATACGTTATCAGGGGGACAAAAACAACTCCTTGTTCTGGCATCGGTTATGGTAATGGAACCGAAGCTGTTACTGTTGGATGAGCCTACTAGTCAGCTAGACCCCATTGCAGCAGAAGAATTTCTCTCTATGGTGGCACGCATTAATCGGGAGTTAGGTGTTACCATATTCATGAGTGAACATCATTTGGATTCCGTTATGGCATATGCGAATCGTATGCTTGTTTTGAAAGAGGGAAAACTTCTGGCAGAAGGTACACCAGATGCAGTAGGACAACACTTGCGGCACGAAGCACCGGACATATTTCTATCTATGCCCGTACCGGTGCGAATCTGGGCAGCCCTAAACTGGGAATCCTCATGTCCCTGGACAGTGACTGCAGGGCGGGACTGGCTTAGACGGTATGGAAAAGAACATATAATAGGCTCTGTTTTGCCAGAACAATCCACAGAGAGCGTGGGCGAAACGAAGCTGCGTGTGGAGCATATTTGGTTTCGATATGACAAGGGTGGAGATTATGTGTTGCAGGGCACCAGTTTGTGTGTAAGGAGTGGTGAGCTAGTTGCCTTGCTTGGGGGAAATGGAACAGGAAAGAGTACCTTATTTTCTTTGATTACGGGGATTTATAAACCGGAGCGTGGAAAAATCTATTTAGAAGATAGACTGGGGGTATTGCCCCAGAATCCCAAGACATTGTTTACAGGAAAAACATTAGAAAAGGATTTACTTGATTTATTAAAGGAACACAAGGTTGCCCCAGAAGAACAACAAAAACGCATGGACGAAGTCCTTCAATTTTGTCAGCTTACGCATAAGGCAGACAGCCACCCTTACGATTTATCCGGTGGACAACTGCAGCGGGCGGCATTGGCTAAAGTGCTGTTACTTCGCCCAAAGATACTGTTATTAGATGAGCCTACCAAGGGCATGGACCGGGCATTTAAAATTCGTTTTGCAGGATTATTAAAACAGCTGCAGGAACAGGGAACGGCTATTCTAATGGCAAGTCATGATTTGGAGTTTTGTGCAGATTACGCCAGCCGATGTGCATTACTGTTTTCCGGTGAAATCGTATCGGAGAATACGCCACGTCAGTTCTTTGGGAAAAATCGGTTTTATACTACGGCAGTGAGTCGTATGGCAAAGGGCATCATTCCAGATGCTGTAACAGAAAAGGACGTACTTGCAGCCTGTGAGACCTCCCAGAAAACAGATAAAAAGGGAAAAGAAAAAATCGAGCCCAAAGAGCAGTTAAAGGATGACGATAAATCAGAGAACATAGGGCAAATAGATGCAGTAGAAGAAGGTGTAGAGAAGAAAAAGAAGATAAGAAGGTATTCCCACAGCACAGTGTGGACTATAATTGCACTGTTTCTTCTGATTCCTGTTACAATCTATATTGGTGTTGCTTATCTGGGCGATCAGAAATATCTCTTTATTTCTTTGCTTGTATTATTAGAAGGTATGCTGCCATTTTTCCTATTATTTGAGGGCAGGAAACCAAAGCCAAGAGAACTGGTGGTATTGGCAGTGTTGTGTGCCTTAGGCGTGGCAAGCAGAAGTGTCTTTTACATGTTACCTCAGATAAAACCAGTGGCAGCACTAACGATGATTAGTGGTATCGCCTTTGGTGGAGAAACAGGATTTTTAGTAGGAGCACTCACTATGCTGACTTCCAATATGCTGTTTGGACAGGGACCATGGACACCCTGGCAAATGTTTGCAATGGGAATGATTGGGTTTCTTACTGGGCTTCTTTACCGAAGAAGCAAGGGCAGAAAGAACATTGTCATATTGGCAGGTCTTGGATTTATCCTAGTCTTCGTAGTTTATGGTGGAGTCATGAATCTGGCATCCGCTGTTATGGCACATGCGGTTATGAATCTAAAAACCATAGCATCTTATTATGTAACAGGAATTCCTATGGATATGCTTCATGGACTGGCTACGGCAGTGTTCCTGGTTGTATTAGCGAATCCCGTACTGGATAAACTGGAACGAATGAAAATAAAATATGGTGTTTTAACAGAAAAATAAGGGACCGCTGTTTAGAAAGCGGTCCCTTTATGTAAGGAGTAATCGTATGAGCTATATGATTATGCAGACAAATATTTCTTCTCAAATTCGGTAACCGGACAAGGCTTGGAATAATAGAAGCCCTGAAATAAATCCGGCAACAGCTTGGAAATCTGTTCTAACTCGTCTTGCGTTTCAATTCCCTCTACACATGCCTGCAGTCCTAATGTCCGTACCAAATCTAACAGATGGCGCATCAGTTCAAGCTGTTCCTTACTGCGCATAGCACTAACAGTAAAGGTACGGTCAATCTTCAATATATCCGGCTTTAATGCATTAATATACTGGAAGTTAGAATATCCGGTGCCAAAATCATCCACTGCAATTAAAACACCCTGTTCCTTCAACTGGTTCCATACGTTTAAAATAGCATTATTATTTTCCAGATAGCCACTTTCGGTCAACTCTACAATCAAACTGGATGGCTGAATCCGAGCATCCTGAATCGCATCCATAACATCCCGATAAACAGGGCTCTTAAGAAGCTGTACATAAGACAGATTCACAGAAATCTTCAAATTCGGAATAATCTGCTGGAAGTAGTGGCACAGCTCACAGGCTGAACGCAATACCCATTTTCCAACAGGAATGATAAGTGCACTCTCTTCCAAAATAGGAATAAATTCTCCAGGAGAAATATTCTCTCCATCCGACAGCCGAAAACGAAGCAACGTCTCTGCTGCATACATCTGCTCAGTCTTAGCATTCACAATGGGCTGGAAGTTTAACTGGAAGCCTTCGTAATTATTATTAACAGCCTGACGCAGTTCCCGTAGAATCTTCCGCTTGCGCAGGAAGCGTTCGTAATCCTCAGCGTTAAAGGAATAAACCTGATTCTTACCTAGCGTCTTAGCCTGTCCTAAGGTAAACTGGGATAACTTCATCATGGTCGTATAATCCGCTGTTCTAAAGTGCTCCGGTGTTAAGATACCGCCGGAAAGGGTGTACATGGCTTCGTAATGATTGGCAGCAATTAAATCGTCTACCTTCCTACAGATGCTCTGATAAAGAGTTACAGCACCATCCTCTGGACCGGTAGGGTCTACAATCAAGAATTCATCTCCCACCAGACGAAATGCACTCTGTCCCTCTGTTAAACAGGAACGAATGGAATCTGCAATATCCCTTAGAATCTGATCTCCGTACTTAGAACCGAACTTCTCATTAATAACCCGGAAATTATCAATACCAAGACGCAAGATATAACCGCTGTCTGGAGGACACTTCGGCAGACGCTCAAAAGCGTGCTGAAATGCGGATTCTCCCAACAGACCACTAACATTATCCGCAATCTGGCGACGACCAATTTCATTCACGCAGCCAATTAAGAAAATAGGAGTACCATCTGTATCACGAATGGAACGTCCGTGGCAATTAATCCAGATGGTCTCACCGTCCTTTCCAATCCAACGATAATTCATATCATGCAGGTCTTCTTCGCCGGCAGTAATTTTATGTAAGTCTGCCATAAGCCAGTCATAATCGTCTTCGTGGACAATCGTGCGAAGCACCTCCTCTACATGAGAGAAGGGGTTGCGCTGAATGGAAAATCGTTCCTGAGCCAGTTCGGAAATGTAATAAATATCCTGTTTTATATCATAAACGTATAAATAGTTATCCATGCATGCGGCGAATTCCTTAATCAGCCGGCAATACATGTCAAAAGAATGTACTCTGTTATCCATCATATGATCTCTCCTGCCTGTTCTCAAAATGTCTCGTATGTCATATAAGTCTCTAATCTTTCTTAATTCTACCTTATTTTTTGTGAAATTGCAACATGATTTTGCAATTATAATGGGCAAATTTTATGTAAAAATCCTATATTGCACAATTTCTTTGGGGAAAGTGCTAAAAAAATACTACAAATTGACATAGACACAGGGAATAGATTCATGCTATAGTAAGTCTACAAACTCGGGAAATCATACTAAAATGTAAAGGAGCAAATAGCCTATGAAAAAACACAAAAAAAGTGCAATTAGTCTGCTTCTGTGCGCAGCTATGGCAGCCTCTGTAGGCTGCAGTACACAGAATGAAAGCAGTACAACGGCAGCAGTTGAGGAAGCGACACCTAAGAATCAAAGCAGTCTTATGAAGGAACAGGTGGCTAGTTATGGTACTGCTGGAACCATATCTGACTACGATGTGGAAAACAGCCATTATCAACTGGCTGTAGATGCAAGCGATGAGATTCATGATATCAGCGACTTATTATATGGTATTTTCTTAGAGGATATTAACTTCGCAGCAGATGGCGGTCTGTATGCAGAAATGGTAAAGAATCGTTCCTTTGAATTTACCAAGTTGGCATCTAACAATGAAAAACATGGCTGGAGCGATGTGGGTACAGTATCCGCACAGGTTACAGTAGATGATGCAGAGGGCGGTCTAAACCAGAACAACACCAATTACATGGTACTAAAGAATACCTCCGGCACTCCTGCAGGCGTGGCAAATGAAGGTTTCTTAGATGGTATGGCAGTAACAGAAAATGCTGGATACACATTTTCTATCTATGCCAAAGGCTTAGATGGCTATACAGGTGCCTTGTATGTGGATATTACAGTAGATGGCGAAAGTGTTGCCAGTGGTAAAGTAGATGCCATTACATCAGAATGGCAGCAGTATACTGTAAAGCTGACTTCTACTAAGACAGCCAGTTCCAATGTGAAGCTGCAGGTAACCATGGATGATGGTAGTGCAGCCATTGATATGGTATCTCTATTCCCGGAGGAAACCTATAAAAACAGAGAAAATGGTTTGCGTAAGGATTTGGCTGAGAAACTGGAGGCATTAAGTCCTTCTTTCCTGCGATTTCCTGGTGGCTGTGTAATTGAAGGACAGACACTGGACACAGCTTATAACTGGAAGGATTCCATTGGTGTAGATGAAAATGGAGACCCTTTGTTGTTTAATGGAACCTATGGTGATGTAGCAGCCAGAAGTCAGGGAACGGATATCTGGACTGACAGCAGTGCAACCGACGATCCTTATCCATCTTTTATGACCTATGGTTTAGGCTTCTATGAGTATTTCCAGCTAGCGGAAGATATTGGAGCTATTGGAGTACCGGTTATCAACTGTGGCCTGGCATGTCTGTCAAGGGGCAACACAACAGGACCGGATTTAGATTCAGAAGAGTTTGACCAGTATATTCAGGATATGTTTGATTTAATTGAGTTCTGCCGAGGCGATGAGAACACCACATGGGGCGCTGTTCGTATTGCCATGGGACATACGGAACCGTTTGCGTTAAAATACATTGGTATTGGCAACGAGCAGTGGACAGATGAATTCTATGAGCGTTATGAAGCGTTTGTAGAAGCCTTTAATCAGGCAAAGGAAGAAAATCCGGAGTTTTATGAAGGCATTGAATTAATGTATTCGGCTGGTGTAGATGATGGAGACAGTGGTACCCATTACATGACTGCATATGAAGAAGCTGAGTCTTATACCACAGAGAATAATATGAGCGTATCTGATTTTGCAGGTGCAGTGGACCATCATTATTACAATACACCATCTTGGTTTTTAGAGCATGCCAATTACTATGACCCGGAAAACTACAGCAGAAGTGCATATACAGATACAATCTATGGTGGAAATATTCCGGTATTCGTAGGAGAATATGCAGCCCAGTCTAATACACTGGAGGCAGCATTGGCAGAAGCAGCTTATATGACGGGACTGGAGAGAAACAGCGACATCGTTGTTATGGCAGCATATGCACCACTGTTTGGTAACCTGACGGCAACCCATTGGGCGCCGGACTTAATCTGGTTTAATAACAGCACCTCCACAGGCTCTATTAATTACTATGTACAGCAGATTTTCTCAAAGAATGTGGGAACGAAGGTTGTAAGCTCGAATCTAACAGGAGCCGAAACGACTACCGCCAGTACATTACAGGGAAGTGTGGGTGTAGGAACTTGGAATACGGCAGCTTACTTTGAAGATGTAAAGATTGTTAATAATGATACAGGGGAAGTGTTAGGAGAACAGGATTTCTCATCAGATACATTATCAGACTGGACGAAGGTATCAGATGGACGTTGGAGTATTAGCAATGGTAAATTATACCAGACCAGTACTTCTACAGACACAGGAACTTATTCCACTACAGGAAGTGCCATGTATTATGGAAGCAGTGATTGGACAAATTATACATTTACTGTCAAGGCGACTAAGACAAGTGGTGATGAAGGCTTCCTGATTCCCATTGCTGTAACAGATAAGAACAACAATTATTTCTGGAATATTGGTGGCTGGGGAAACACAACCTCCTGTTTGCAAAGTGTACAGGACGGTACGAAGTCTGAAGCTATTGGCGGTACCTCTAAGGATGTAACGATTGAAACCAATCAAACCTATGAATTAAAGGTTGTAGTAACAGAAACGAATATTCAGTGCTACATTGACGATGTTTTATACATCGACTTTACCCCAAGTGCCAACGCAAAGGCAGAGGCATATCAGGTTGTCAGCACAGATGATTCTGGGGATATTATTATTAAGTTGGTAAACGTAACCGGCAATGCCCGTACCTTTGCCATTGATTTAGCCAATGCAAATATCGCCAGTGATAAGGCAACAGTAGAAGCAGTTGCAGGAACCAGCTTATCCAATGACAATATTTTAGGACAGACCGAAGACTGTAAATTAGAAACTACAGAAGTGGAAGCGGTTTCCAATCAGTTTAATTCCACAGTATCTAAATATTCTGTAACAGTACTCCGGATTAAAACACAATAACGGAGAAAGAAAATGATTATAAGTGAAAAGAATTTACAACGGGCGATGCAGTTACATCAGGAGTATCCGGTTGTAGATGCCCATATGGATTTGGCAGGGGAAATTCTTCTTAGACACAAAGCAGGAGAAGTAAATATTATGCGACGCCTGCATATGAAGGAATTTCGGCAGGCAGGCTTGAATCTTTTAGTTTCTTCTATTTACATAGAGGACGACAAGCTGCCTGAGCAGGGGCTGTTAAATGCCTTAGAACAGATTGCCATTATTCGGCGGGAAATTGATTCCTTGCGGGATGCAGTGCTAATTGAAACGAAGGCAGACCTGCAGTATGCCATAGAGGAAAACAAACTAGGCATCTTGCTATATATGGAGGGCTTAGAGTGTATTGGAACCAATGAATTACTACTGGACATCCTGTGGCAAAGCGGTGTACGGGGAGCTGCACTTGTATGGAGCCGGTATTCCATGCTGGCAACAGGTGCACCCAGAGTCAGTGCACCACAGATTATGCCCCCGGGAGGACTGACGCCCTATGGAGCAGATATGGTAAAGGCCTTAGAAGAAAAGGGCATGTTTATAGATATCAGTCATTTAAATGATGATGGCGTGGCGCATTTGGAAACCATAGCAACCAAGCCGTATGTAGCCAGCCATTCCAACGCAAGAAGCCTGATTCCCTGTCTGCGAAATCTGACAGATGAACAGATGAAGCAGGTTGCCGACCGAGGTGGTATGATTGGTCTAAATGCCAATAAGCATTTTTCAGGTTTTGACCAAGGTGGAGACCCCATTGAAGCTATGGGAGCCCAGCTTGATTATATGGTTCATGTTGTAGGAACAAACCATATTGGCTATGGTTTTGATTTAATGGATTGCTATAACCGGGCGTTGCCACGATTAAAGCAGGATATTGTGCTGTCAGATGCATTCTCAGATTATAGTCAGGTGCCTTTGCTTACAGCATCATTGTTGGAAAAAGGATATGAAGAAGCAGATGTTATTAAAATGATTGGCGGCAATTGGATTCGGTATTTTATGGATATGCTGCCGGAGTAATTTGATATAAGAAAGAAAACCCCCACCGAAAGCTGGTAGTGATATCAATCATACCGCTTAGGCGGGGGTATTTGTTTAATAGGAAATTGCATTTCCTATTAAAGCAAATTAATTTAATTCGATTTCTTCCAATTCCTTTCCAGGGATAGGCTTAGAAGAAGCAGCAACTACCTTCTTCACAGCAGCAGTGGATTTGGTAATTGGGCAAATGGTTCCAGCTCCGGCAACACAGCCACCGGGACAACCCATACCCTCTAACAGGAAGCCATCTTTTCTTCCAGCTTTGGCCTGAAACAGCAGTCTGCGACATTCCTCTAGTCCGTCTGCACGATCTGTTTTAATCTCTACACCAGGGTAGTATTCATGTACACATTTGGTAATGGCATCAATGACGCCGCCTGCAACACCATAACCACGTCCTGCACCTGTGGCATCATGGATACTGCTTTCTTTATCATAGCTGTCCATATGAATGCCTTTGGCTTCAAATATAGCGGACAGTTCTTCAAATGTAATGACAAAATCCACATCACTACGGACACTGTGTCGGGACGCCTCCAGCTTCTTAGCAGCGCAAGGACCGATAAATACAACATGGGCATCTGGATGCTCCTTCTTAATCGTTCGGGAGGTAGCAACCATAGGTGTTAATGAACTGGAAATCTTATCAATCATTTCCGGGAAGAAATTCTTAGCCAGCATAGCCCAGGAAGGACAACAGGAGGTTAACATAAATGGAAGGTCTCCATTTACAACTGCCTCCACATAGTGGTGTGCCTCTGTTACGGCACCAACATCGGCACCTAAGGCAACCTCGTATACGTTGGAGAAGCCTAGGTCTAACAGTGCTGCTTTTACGACCTTAAGTGGTACATCGCCAAACTGACCGGCAATGGCAGGAGCCACCTCAGCAATAATTTCCTTACCCTCCTTCAGTGCCCGGCACAATTGGAAAATCTGGGACTTATCAGCAATGGCACCAAATGGGCAGTTTACCATACACATACCACAGGAAACACACTTATCCGGCTCAATATGCGCACGTCCCAGACTATCACTGGTAATGGCGTGTGCACCACAGGAATCCACACAGGGACGGGTTAAGTGCGTAATCGCGTCATAAGGACAGGCAGATTTACATTTACCACATTTAATACATTTTTCAGAGTCAATATGGGAACGACCATTTTTCAGAGAAATCGCCCCCTTAGGACAGACCTCTACGCAAGGGTGTGCAACACAGCCTCTGCAGTTATCACTGACTGTGTAGCGATTCTCTGCGCAACGGTCACAGGCAGATGGAATTACCTGCATAAGGGGTGGTTCATAATACTTCTCAGAGATATTACTTTCATTCACACCGGCTGTAATATGCACCGGCTTGTCCTCGGGACGAAGGCTCATGCCCATGGCCAGACGAACACGTTCAGAAGCAATGGCACGTTCACGCCAGATGCTTTCCC
>CAZLTS010000008.1:0-13191 GCA_964562495.1 uncultured Lachnospiraceae bacterium
ATCCGTATAATCCGAATCAGGTGACACGATACAGTCTGTCACCTGATGTGGTTGACCTCATGGCTTTCTGTACGAAGAATCCGGCACCTATGCTGCCACATATGGAGCAGTTAAAGGCATATGGACAATACTGGTTTGTCACCATTACTCCATATGGGAAGGATATAGAGCCTAATGTTCCAGACAAGGAACAGGTAATAGAGGACTTCAAAAGGTTGTCGGACATGGTAGGGGTCGATAGCGTAGGTTGGCGTTATGACCCTATTTTTATCGATGCGCAGCATTCCATAACGTGGCATATAGAACAGTTTACCCATATGGCTTTGGCGTTGTCTGGTTATACGGAAACCTGTGTGATTAGTTTCATAGATATTTATAAGAAAGTAGAACGCAATTTCCCAAATGCAAGGGCGGTGTCCAAAGATGACAGAATTACTTTAGGAAAAGAACTGATTCAAATAGCGAAGCAGTATGGAATGACGATTCGACCATGTGCAGAAGGTAATGAACTGGCAGAGTTCGGTGCTGACTGTTCAGGCTGTATGACAGTGCAAACCTTTGAAAAGGCATTACACTGTCATCTTGCTGTTCCTAAGAGAAGCCAAAATCAGAGAAACGGACAATGTGCATGCCTTCTAGGTGTGGATATCGGCGCATATGATACATGCCAACATCTGTGTAAGTATTGTTATGCCAATTCTAATGCTGCCCTGGTAATGGAAAATAGGAAGAGGCATGATCCCACATCTCCCTTCTTACTGGGCAACAGTATGCCAAAGGATGTTATTCACCAGGCGAAGCAGTCAAGCTGGCTCGACGGGCAGCTACAGCTTGACCTATCAGATTTCCTAGGAACATGATAATGCCTGCTATGGATACCAGAATACCCACATTACGGAATGGTGCATGGAAGGTAATGGAAATCTGGTGTGTACCAGCCGTCAGTGGGAAGCCCAGAAAGGCATTATCTACACATTCGTAGTCCACCTCCGTACCATCTACGGTAACTGTGAAGCCTTCGTCGTAAGGAAGGGTAGTAGCGAAGTAACCGTCTGTTGTCATATTCATAGTACCAGTAAAATGATTGCTGGTTTCCCAACTAGCGTTTTCTATAAAATCCAGATTGTCATCTTGAGCATCAACCACTTCCATGCTTACCTTCTTAAAGGTGAAGGTAGTTCCCTCATAAACAGAGGAACCAACAAAATCAATAGAAAGCACGTTATTGTCATTGCTTTCAGATATCATAAATTTTAAATTAAAGTTATCATTTGGATAGACGGCATTGCGGCCACTTAAAACATTTTGAACACCATTAATTCGGATGCAGGCTCTTCGCTCCGGTCGTTGCAAAATGGTAGTTTCACAAACATACAGGTAATCCTTTAAGGAGTCCGGCAGGGTTACATTTACATGGGTTGTTTTATCACCAGATGTGGTGTAGTCACCTTCTGAATCTGTGGTAAATGGTAAATTCACATCTAGCGTAACGTCCTCGTAAGGGGAAGTATATACATCCGGTAAGTCCTGGTCTACCACAATATAGCGTAAAATAGCAAATTCTTTATCTTCCGAATCCAGCGTATTCCATTCCCGCAGACTCATAAGCTCATTGGTACCAAAGCCTATGCCATAGGCGCTGTCATTTTTATATATGGTAAAATCACCTTGGCTGCCACAGGCTTCATAGCCGGCAGGTGCTGTAGTACCCTTGGCATCAGCTCCTTTTGGGGACTTGCTTGAAACAAGGAGATATTTTACACCCATAAACCGCTGATACAGTACGTCATTGGGCACCGTAACGGAAATCGGATTTACAGTAGGGTTTGTCAACTGTAAATCTGAAAAACAGAAGTTGCGGTAGTAGCTATTAGAGGCTGAGGAGTAAAAGCCTGTGGTATAGAATAGATTACCATAAGTCATGTTATTCGTTTCTTTGGGACTTGTCATATCACTGCTTCGAAACAGCGTATCACTGGTATCTTCTGCCAGTGTCTCTTCTATTAACGTGGACTTATCTTCGCTATGAATAAAATCACTCATTTCCTCCGAAAGATATCGGGTAGTCTTATTGCATACCAGACATACGATGAAAGCCAGCAGGCAATAAGGAATCAGGAAAATGGCAGTGTTTTTCTTTTTTTGAGCCAGATAAAATAGAAGAAGGCAAAAGCCCATATCTAAAGCAATAGCTGCAATATAGGAAGCCCGGTACTGCAGAGATAGCACCATAAGCACAATCATAATAGGGTATGCAATGACATAAGGCTTTAGCTTAAGTTTACAATCCCGAATCTCACAGCACAAACAGCCAATCATATAGCAGGCAAGGGGCAGAAATGGAATCAATGCCTTAGAGCGGGCATACAGGAATCCATTTAAGGCACTTAACAGCACAGGCCAGGCAGTAAACAGAAAAATACCCATGGCCATAAAGCGGCTGCCCGGCTGCCGGCGATGCAGTATAAAGTAAAGCAAGGCAAAGAATATAATTGCTAAAACACCAATGCCATAAGTAGAATAAGATAAATCGCTTAGAGGAAACTTGGGAATTAACAAGGACAGTCCGGATTCTTCGTTTTCATTGCTGCCGGTTCTGCCGGCCAATAGGGCATAGAAGGAGGGAATCAGCAGAATTCCTGCCATACACACACCTGTAATCAGACAATAGGCATAGTGTAGTGCTGTTTCAAAAAAGGTGCGCATATTGTATTCCTTTGCCGTATTGATGTATTTATACACAGCATAGAAGGTCAAGGCAAATAAGGCGGATATGGCAAAGAAGTAGCTGGTCATAAAAATGAGAAACACACTAATTGACAGCAACCCTTTTTTCCCCTTCTCATATAAACGGTCAATGCCCATGTAGGCCAGAATTAAAAATGGCATATACTGCACAAACATAACCTGCTTATGGGCATGGTAGATTAAGGGTGATGCACACACAAAAAACCAGGCGGCAATAAACGCCATGCGTGGTGTAAAATCCTTCTTTCGCATCCACCAGTAAAACAGCCAGCCGGATACAACTACAATGGTGAAATTACATGCAATCACATAATCCACCATATCCACCCAGGGCAGTAAATAGCTAATTAAATAAAAGGGATTTAAAAATCCATGATAAGCAAAATAATATAGATTTTCTCCAGCACCTAAATTAGGTGCAAACTCAGGAAACAGCTCACCTGTTTCGTAGAAGTTCTGTCGGAAAAAGTCCGGAAATACACTGTGTTGGTTTACCCAGTCCACATCATTACCAAAGATGTAGCCATTTAAAGTGCAAATCCATGCAATGAGAAAAACCACACCAAACAATGCAAATAAGTGAACCACCGTAGAATTGGATAAAGCTTTCAATTTCTGTAGCATAAAACCTAATCTTCCCTCCCGTACATTTCTTAGCACAGTGTAACACAATTCTTATAAAAAATCTTCATTTTTTTAAAGAATTGTGTTAAAGTAGGAGGAAGACCATAATTGGAGGCACAAAATGAAAAAAAAGGTGGGAAGTTTTTTTAAGAAACATTGGAAAAAACTGATAATTAGTGTTGTGGGAATTGTTATAGTTGGTTTTGCAGTCGCTGTTTTTCTGGCATTGTATCCCTTTTTAAATATAGAACCGGTAACGACAGAAGGGTTAGATGGACTGAAGCTGGACGGTTATAATAAGCTTATGATCGTGACGCACCCTGATGATGAGTTGTTGTGGGGTGGGGAACATTTGTTAGAGGACGATTATCTGGTTGTCTGTATTACAAACGGCTATAATGATACCAGACGGGCAGAATTTGAAGCAGTTGTAGCGGAAACCGGAGATAAGGCGCTGATTCTGTCCTATCCGGATAAGATTGGAAGCAAGCGGAGCAGCTGGAACTTCTGGCGGGAGGATATAGAACAGGATTTAGAAACCATTCTTTCCTATAAGGACTGGGAGTTGGTTGTAACTCATAATGAAGACGGAGAATATGGACATCAGCAGCATAAGATGACAAGTGAAAGTGTAACGAAGGTGTATGAAGAGCTGGGCTGTACAGCACCCCTTTACTACTTCGGGAAATATTATAAGATAGAAGATGTGCCATACGATTTGGAGGAAATGGATAAGGAAACTTATAATCGGAAACGTGAGATTGCTAAGATTTATAAGAGTCAGTTGTCTACAGTGCGGAAGATGTATCATATGATGCCATACGAACACTGGACCCTTGCAAAATAAAGAGGTGAGAAATGGATAATTATGAAGCGGTTAATGAAATAATCGTAACCTTATTTAATGATATCATGAGTATTGAGGAAAAGGCGGTAATTACTGAGGAGTTTTCCGATATTACCAATAACGATATGCATATTATAGATGCCATTGGCATGGAGGAGGAGAAAACCATGTCCATGGTGGCTAAGAAGTTAGATGTAACCCTGGGTACCTTAACCATTGCCATTAATAATCTGGTAAAGAAGGGGTATGTAACGAGAAATCGAAGCCAGAAGGATAAGCGAGTTGTGCTTATCTCCTTGCAGCCCAAAGGGAAAAAAGCCTTCCTGCATCACAAGAAGTTCCACGAGGATATGACTCGTGCCCTTCTTGGTAATTTGCAGGAAGACCAAGTTCAGATTTTAATAAAGGCGTTAGAGAATTTAAGAGATTTCTTTCTTCTGTAATTCCTTTTCACAATCTTCTAACTGCTGTTGTAGTTCGGCGGCCTTGTCAGCGTGTCCCATCTGGGTATGGACAAGTGCCAGATTTCGGATTGCGGCAGCAGTTGCTTTATGGGCAAATCCATACTGTCTTAAGCAGGTATCGTAAATCTGCTCCTCCAGACGCAGACACTCGTCCATATTTCCAAGCATACCATGACAGTGTG
The DNA here is from genome assembly GCA_964562495.1 of uncultured Lachnospiraceae bacterium. Classification (GTDB taxonomy): domain Bacteria; phylum Bacillota; class Clostridia; order Lachnospirales; family Lachnospiraceae; genus CANQSA01. Next base: position 4,866 of record CAZLTS010000008.1, read on the forward strand.
CCATTAACTCCTGACAATCTAATACAAGCGCTTCGGCACTATCTGTACGGCACAGTGTATTCCATGCAATCTTACTATTCTTAAGCGCATCTTCAAACATACCATTTATATATAAAAATTTAGCATAGAAGTGCATAACAATGGCATTGGCTTCTGTGTTTTTATAATGGTCAAGCACGTCTTTTAAAATATGGTAGCAGCGTTCAAAAATTTCTAATTGGAAGGACTCCAGATAAAAGGGCAGTAAAAACTGATGACTCTTAACGAATACTTCCAAATCGTGATAAGTTTCAATAGCTGCAGCCTTCTGTTCCAAATACTGACAATAAAGAAGAGGCTCCATAGCTGGTACCACGCTGCTGTCTGCTATATCCGGAAGCACTACAGGTGGAATAGAATCCTGAATCTCCATAGGCACAGACTTTAAACCTGCAGCAACACTGTCACACAGATTCTCTTTCTTGATTTCATTACTTCCCAGAAGTACCCATACCACATTAGGACAGTTGGCAATCAGGCCCTGTTCCCCATAAAGCCATTGACAATGACTGACTGCATATGGAATCTCCTGATATACATACTCCAAACGCTCCACGTGATCTAATATCATAACCAAAGGCATCGTACCTTTTATGGTATTCGTGCCAAGACTCTTTAAAAAGTAAAATAAATAACGGCTCTGTAGCTCCGGAATACCAAGCTTATCCATTTCTTTAAATTCTGCATCTGCCTCTAACGCCGAATCCTGTTCACAACGATTGGCCTTGCGCTGTAAAATGTAATTTACAAGACGGAACGCCTTAAAATCGTAATGTAATTGCGCTTCCATCTGCTCCTGCCATGTAAGCAGCGTGTGGGTATAATGCTCCAAGTCACCAAAATCATAATAAAAACATGGAATCTGGCTGTCAAATTCTGCAACCGCCTCTCCTACAACCTGTCCAAAACGAGTTACCTGATTCGTAGGTAACTGGGTAAATGCAATGGCATTTACCGGCCATTGACTCCCCATGGGGAAACAAGCCTTCTGATAATTACGGAAGAATTGGTTTAGTGCCATTTCTCCATTTATAAAAACTGATTTGTCCATAAGTAATAATCCTTTCGTTGTTTATAGGCGATTGCGAAACGCTTTCTTTTTCGATGACAGGACTGGGGACGTCCCAGCGCCTTGCCACCGAAGGAAAACGAGTTTCGCAATCGCCTTATTGTACTTCTTTTTTACTTCTTTGGCAATAGGTATAGTTTTTTTTTGGAAAAAGGTGTACACTAAAGGGGAGAACAAAAGAAGTGGAAAGAGGATTATGAAAAGATTATTATGGTGGATACCAGCAGTCTGCATGATGATTATTATATTTCATTTTTCATCTCAGGGTGCGGAGAGATCTACAGAAGTTAGTATGGGGGTTACGGAGACTGCCATTGCGCAGGTGGCGCAGGTTGCAGCACCGCAGCTGACAGAAGCAGAGCAGACAGAGGTCGTTCTTTCCTTAGAGCCTTATGTGCGGAAGCTGGCGCATTTTACAGAGTATGCCATTTTGGGTATGCTCCTTGCACTGGCATTAAGAAGGGCTCATGGAATTACAGGCTGGAGATGGTTTTTTATGTCATTGCTTCTTGCAGCAGCATATGCTGGAACAGATGAATTTCATCAGCTGTTTGTGTCGGGAAGGGCAGGCAGAATCTTCGATGTAGGAATTGATAGCAGTGGAGCCTTATGTGGACTTCTGGTGCTGTCAGGAATCTGGTGTTTACTTGGCAGGTTAGGACCTGCGGAATGGAGAAGACATGGAAATTAAATTTTGTGGGGCAGTGGATTGTGTTACAGGCTCCTGTCACTTGCTTACGACAGAGAGTGCCAAGGTGCTTTTAGATTGTGGCCAGTTTCAGGGTAACAAACATCTGGAGGCACGTAACGAAGAGGAATTTCCTTTTAATCCGGCGGACATAGACTATATGATTTTAAGTCATGCCCATGTAGATCATTGTGGAAGAATTCCCCTTCTTGTAAAGCGGGGATTTCGGGGGCAGATTTACTGCACGAAAGCAACGGCAGATTTGTTAGAGGTTATGCTGCGGGATTGCGCACACATTCAGGAGAAGGATGCAGAGTGGGATAACCGAAAGGCCAGACGGGCAGGCAGACCGGAACGGGAGCCTATTTATACGATGGAGGATGCAGAGGAAGCACTTAAGTATATTGTGCCTGTGTTATATGACCAGTTAATTGAGCTAAATGATAAGATTAAAATCTGTTTTAATGACGCAGGACATATTCTAGGCTCTGCCATTACGGAAATCTGGGTAGAAGAAAATGGAGTAACGTCTAAAATTGTATTTTCCGGTGATATTGGTGTTATGGAGCGTCCCATTTTGCGGGATCCGGTTATTATTAAGAAGGCCGATTATGTCATTATGGAAACTACCTACGGTAATCGTCTTCACGAGCAGAATCAAGAGAGCGTGGAGAAGCTGATGCAGATTATTGTAGATACGGTAAAACGAGGTGGCAATGTGGTAATTCCCTCCTTTGCTGTAGGACGGACACAGGAGTTGATCTTCCAGTTGAATAAGTATTATGAGAGCAATAATCAGTATCGCCCCATATTAGACAGGGTGAATGTATATATTGACAGTCCCATGGCGATTTCTACCACAGAAGTATTTAAGAGAAATGCGGCAGTATTTGATGAGGAAACAAAGCAGTACATTTTAAGTGGAGATAATCCACTTGATTTTAAGAATTTGCGGTTTTCTAAAACTACAGAGGAGTCTATGGCATTAAATGAGGATCCGTCACCGAAGATTATTATATCTGCCAGTGGTATGTGTGATGCCGGTCGGATTCGACATCATCTGAAGCATAATCTGTGGAATCACAAAAACAGTATTGTGTTTGTAGGGTATCAGGCAATGGGAACGCTGGGACGGCGGATTATAGAAGGAGAACGGGACCTGTCCATATTAGGAGAAGAGATTCATGTGGGTGCCCGTATATACAGCCTGGAGGGCTTCTCCGGTCATGCAGATCAGGAGGGACTGCTGGCATGGCTGAGTGGTTTTCAGGTTAAGCCAAAACAGATTTTCTTAGTGCATGGTGAAGGAGATGCGAAGTCTGATTTTGCAGCACTGGTAAAGGAAAAGCTGGGATATGACTGTACCATTTTAGAAGAGGTTACCACCTATCCATTAGATGGAGAGGCACATAGTCTTAAGAAGAGTGAACGGGCCGAGGACGATTTCGTTGAAGAGGAGCAGTTAGAGCAGATGCAGAAGAAGCTGCGGGATATTCATGATAATCTGGAGGAAATTCTGTATCATACCAACTTGGCGTTGGGACTGCAGGGAAGCCCGGATAAGGTAATTGCCATTAATAACATATTGCAGGAGCTGGAACGGGATACATTAAATCTGGGAACGGCAGTAACGAAAGAAGCATTGGGGGATTAAAGCCCCAATGCTTCTTTTGCAAGGCTGTCAGCCAAGTCATTATAGTAGTCGTTAGAATGTCCTTTGACTTTCACAAAGTGTACCATCAGTCGATCCTTAATAGAGTCGTAGTAACGGACATAGTTGGCAGTACCTTCTTTATTGGCTTTCCATTCTTTTAAGGGCCAATGGGCGATACCGGCGTAATCATGGTAGATTACCAGCTCTGTGCAGCCCTTTTCCAGAGCAAATTCCATAGCTGCCATAGAACCATGGATTTCCCCAGCAACATTTCGCATAGCTGCCAGCTCTGGGTCATTTTCCATCTGGGATAAATGAAATTCCTCCCCATTCCAGAAAATTACAGCGCCATAAGAAAACTGCTTTGTCCCATTATGATAGCTTCCATCTACATAGGCTACTGCGTGAGTGGCATCAGAAAACGGGATATGGGCAGCGTCTTGCTGATTGGCAGTATTTGTTAACGGTTCGTTTGAAAACGGTAAATCGTCCTTGCTGTCTGTATTCATATAAGAAAGTGCCCCATCTTTGGTAGGGAAGCTTTTATAGACTGCACCGGAGAAGCCATCTACCTGTGCTTTGCACTGTGCCCAGGTTGTATAGATGCCTGGGGTGCGTCCTTTTTTAACTGCATAAAATTTGGTTGCCATATGAATCCTCCATTAAACTTATTGTGCCAGCCAGGGATTACTCTCGTTAGGGTCAGTAGGGTCCCATCCCCGGTTGGGACTGTTCTCGTCAATGAGAAGCTGCGCAGGCTTCCCTAAGGGACCGGGATTCTCAGCGTCGTCGTAGACAATTACCGTAGTGCCGGCGGGGCAATTATCGTATATCCACTTAATGTCGCCACAGGCGAAGCGGATACAGCCTAGAGAGCAGGGAGCCCCCAACTGATTAAAGGCTGTATAGTTTAAGTCTGAGGGGTCCATAGAGTTATAGCATACGGAATGTAATAAAATCTGTCCATAAATACGAACAGCATATTGTGCGTAGCTGCCATCTACCATAAGCCGCCAGGTATACATATCACTTGTCTGGAACGTGCCTAAAGGCGTGGGCGTGTCATCATTTCCTACAGAACAGCGAAATGCTTTATAAGGAATGGAGTACTCCCCACTTTCATCTATACCGTATATCGTAGTGGTTCCTGCAGCCCGGTTTACCTTTACTAAAAATGGAAACTGGGCGTCAAACTGAATCTTTGATTCATTTTCAGAAGCAGTAATAGAGCCTGCTTCTTGCGTTGTTTCTGTTTCCGGCTGGGTGTCAGCTTCCGGTGTAGTATCCTGTTCCGCTGTAGTTACTTCCTGGGCAGTTTCTGTGGTATCTGCATCTATTTCTGTGGTGTCAGCTTCCACTGTAGTGGAATTCTCAGAAGGGGTAGCTTCTGACAGGGTAGCCTGGGTGGGTTCTGCTTCGTTTCCACAGCCGGCAAGGAGCAGAGACAGTAATATTAAAAATAATAGCTTTTGTATTTTCATAAATTTCTAATTTTTAATGTGAAACCTTTCTATGTGGCTTGACAAGAAGCCCGTTTATTTGGTATGTTAAAGCTTATCAAAGTAATGTGAAAAAATCAAGAAAAATAAAGAGATTTTGAAAAGAGGTTTGCAATGAAATATACAAAGGAAGAGATTATTCAGATTGTAGAAGAGGAAGATGTGGAATTTATCCGTCTGCAGTTTACGGATATATTCGGCATGTTAAAGAATGTAGCCATTACAGCTAGTCAGCTGCCAAGAGCTTTAGAGAATAAGTGTAAGTTTGAAGGCTCTGCCATTGATGGGTTTGATTCAGCCCAGGCAGATGATTTGTATTTGTATCCGGATTTGGATACGTTTGAGATATTCCCTTGGCGCCCACAGCAGGGCAAGGTAGCCAGACTGTTGTGTGATGTGTGTTTGCAGAATGGAGAGCCATTTACAGGGGACAGTCGTTATGTCTTAAAGCACGCTTTGGAGGAAGCCAGAGAGCTGGGATATACCTTCGTAGTGGGACCGGAGTTGGAATTTTTCCTATTCCATAGGGACGATACAGGAGCACCTACTGTTGTAACGCATGAGAAGGCAGGCTACTTTGACTTAAGCCCCATTGATTTAGGTGAGAATGCCAGAAGAGATATGGTACTTACCTTAGAGGATATGAATTTTGAAATTGAGGCCTCCCACCACGAGGCTTCGCCGGGACAGCATGAGATTGACTTTAAATATGATACGGCATTAAATACAGCAGATAAGATTATGACCTTTAAGTTGGCAGTGAAATCCATTGCCATTCGTCATGGTCTGCATGCTTCCTTTATGCCGAAACCGAAGATGAATCAGGACGGCTCTGGTATGCATATTAATATGTCCTTGTTTAAAGATGGCAAGAACATTTTTGCAGACGAAAAGGATGCCAATGGATTAAGTAAGGAAGCATATCAATTTATTGCAGGAATTTTAGAGCATGTTAAGGGCATGTCCTTAATTACTAATCCGTTGGTAAATTCCTATAAGCGTTTCGTGCCGGGCTTTGATGCACCAGTTTATATTGCATGGTCTTTTAAGAACCGGAATCAGTTAATTCGGGTATCTGCAGAGCGCGGAGAAGAAACCCATATTGAGCTAAGAAATCCGGACCCTTCAGCCAATCCCTATCTGGTATTGGCAGGCTGCATTAAAGCAGGCTTAGATGGCATTAAGCGGGGACTTACACCACCGGCTCCGGTTACCGGTAACGTGGCAGAGCAGGCAGATTCTCTTGGTATTGAAACCTTGCCGGGTAATCTTCACGAAGCCATTCGGGAGTTTGAGAAGGATAGCTTTATACAGGAAGTGTTAGGAGAAACCATTTTTGAAAGCTATTCTGAGGAGAAGCGTAAGGAATGGATGGAATACCGCACACAGGTTACTGATTGGGAGATAGAACGGTATTTATACCGCATCTAAGGCAGTTTTGAATCAGTAATAAAGGTGGTGGTATTCTTGGTGAATATAGTTGTGGCATTTCCTAAGGTGGAGGACGCAAAGAACATCAGGAATATACTGGCTCGAAATGGATATACTGTGGCTGGGGTTTGTACAAGTGCAGGACAAGTTTTAAGTCTTGTGGATAATTTAGGAGAGACGATTGTAGTATGTGGATATCGTCTGCAGGATACCATGAGTCTGAATCTAAAGGATGGACTGCCCTCAGGAGTGGAAATGGTGTTAATCACCTCTCCGATGCATCAGGATGAGTGCCGGGGAACCGGTGTTGTCTGTCTGACGATGCCCCTCAAAACACAGGATATGCTAAACACGATTGAAATGCTTTCAACCAATCTGCTCCGTTTGCGTAAAAAAAGAAAGCAGCAGCCGAAGCAGAGAAATGAAAAAGAGCGTAAGCTCATTGATGACGCTAAGGCAATCCTTATGGAGAAGCACAATATGGATGAGGGCGAGGCTCACAGATATTTGCAAAAAAACAGTATGGATAGTGGCGTAAATATGGTAGAATATGCTAAAATGGTACTGCAGATTATGTACCGCGAATAAAAAGAAAGAGGAAAGAATATTATGTTTCAGATTAACGAAAACTATTTAAAATTACCGGGAAGCTATTTGTTTTCCACTATTGCAAAGAAGGTAAATGCTTATACAGCAGCTAACCCCAATGAATCCATTATCCGTTTGGGTATTGGTGATGTAACCCAGCCGTTGGCACCTGCAGTAATCACAGCGATGCATAAGGCAGTAGATGAGATGGCAGATGCAGCTACATTTAAGGGCTACGCACCGGATTTAGGTTATGAATTTTTAAGACAGGCGATTGTAGATAATGATTACAAGGCAAGAGGTTGTGATATTGCCATTGATGAAGTATTTGTAAGTGATGGTGCCAAAAGTGATTCTGGTAATATCGGAGATATTTTCGGACCAGATAATAAGATTGCAGTATGTGATCCTGTGTACCCTGTATATGTAGATACCAATGCTATGGCAGGCAGAACAGGTGTGTATTTAGCAGATGAGGAACGTTGGAGCGACGTTATTTATATGCCTTGTACAGCAGAAACGAATTTTGCACCACAGCTTCCAAAGGAAGAACCGGACATTATTTATCTGTGCTTCCCTAACAATCCTACAGGTTCTACGATTAATAAGGCAGAATTACAGAAATGGGTTGATTACGCATTAAAGATTGGTGCTGTTATTATTTATGATGCAGCATATGAAGCATATATTTCAGAGGAGGATGTTCCACATAGCATCTATGAGTGCGAGGGTGCTAAGGCTTGTGCCATTGAATTACGAAGCTTCTCTAAGAATGCAGGCTTTACCGGTACACGTTTGGGCTTTGCAGTTGTACCAAAGGAATTAAAGTGTGGCGATGTATCCTTAAACAGCCTGTGGGCAAGACGTCATGGTACGAAGTTTAATGGTGCACCTTACATTATCCAGCGTGCCGGTGAGGCAGTTTACTCTCCAGAGGGTAAGGCACAGACAGCACAGCAGGTTGCTTACTACATGAACAATGCTAAGGTGATTCGTGAAGCATTAGAGTCCTTAGGCTATACAGTATCTGGTGGTGTAAATGCACCTTATATCTGGCTGCAGACACCGGATAAGATGACATCATGGGAATTCTTTGATTACCTGTTAGAGAAGATTCACGTAGTTGGTACACCTGGTTCAGGTTTCGGACCAAGTGGTGAAGGATACTTCCGTCTGACAGCATTTGGTTCCTATGAGAACACGTTAGCTGCTATTGAACGGTTTAAAACTTTATAGAACTGTTGCAGGCGTCAGTCGTTAGACTGGCGCCTGATTTAAGTAGGTATGGAGGAAAAGAGGTTTATATGATTTGGTTTGATAAGACGGAGCAGGTGTTCCATTTGCAGACACCAAATACT
>CAZLTS010000009.1:0-12876 GCA_964562495.1 uncultured Lachnospiraceae bacterium
TATACCTCATTGTACCAGGCTTTTAGCAGGTGCGGACAACAAAAAGCTTATGCCCTATTCATTTTTGGCAGGCGCCATATTTGTCACCTTATGCGACACTATCGCAAGGACTGTCGCAGCGCCTACGGAAATACCGGTGGGAATAATTACGTCAATGTTTGGCGCGCCTTATTTTATATTGCTTGTTGTCAAGAGAAAACGCAATGGAAAGTGGTGAGGCATATATGGCAAATAATCTTAACAGCATAGAAATTCAGGGGCTTGTATGGAAGCCGGATAAGGACTTAAAGCCTGTACTTTCTGACATAGACGGAATATTGAGGTCAGGAGATTTTTACGCTATACTTGGACCTAACGGTGCAGGAAAGTCTTCTCTTGTGAGGCAGCTTTTGAAGCTGGCAAAAAGAAGCACAGGTGAAATTGATTTTGAAATTAATAATTCCCAAACGGGAATTGATGATATAGACAGGGCACAAATGGCAGGACTCGTGTCATTTCTGCCGCAAAGCTTTGGGGCAGATGTTGATTTTTCAGTGTATGATATAGTTGCTATGGGAAGGGAGCCCCACAGAAAAAGCTTTGCAGGATTAAATGATAATGACAGAAAAATAATTGATGAGGCTATGGAGTACACCAATTGTGCCCATTTAAAGGACAGAAGCATACAGCTTTTAAGCGGAGGAGAGAAGCAGCGCGTGATGATAGCAAGGACAATAGCACAGGATACGCCCTGGATAATCCTTGACGAGCCTGTTTCAAGCCTTGATATAAAGCATCAGTATGCTTTGATGAAGCTGCTGCAGCGTTTGCGGAAGGAGAAAAATAAAACTATAGTGGCTATACTTCATGATTTAAATCTTGCGTATTCATTTTGCAATAAAATAATACTCATGAAAGAGTCAGGGATTTATGCCCAGGGAGACACGCGCGACATTATGACAGTACAAAATTTGAAAAATGTATATGAGATGGATTTTGAGTTTGTCACCGTAAATGGCTCATCCGGAAAATGCATAGCGGTAAAATATTAGGAGCTGTTTTATATACTGGACATAATGTGTACAATGTGGGTATAATAGACTTAGAATTTTGTATAGATTTTAGTAAAACATCAACTAAATATAGGCGAAAGGAAAGGCACAGCATGAAATTAAGTGAAATACTACAGAACAATAAGGTTACACTTTCATTTGAGGTATTCCCGCCCAAGGTGACGGCAAATTATGAGTCAGTTAAGGAGGCAGCTTACGCGGTGGCAGCGTTAAAGCCTGATTACATGAGCGTTACATACGGAGCAGGCGGAAGCACCAGGGGAAATACATTAAAGCTTGCCAAGGGAATACAGGAGGAATACGGAGTTACCACCATAGCCCATCTGACATGCGTGGGAGCCACAAAGGAAGGCATAAGGCAGTCACTCACTGAAATGAAAAACGCTGGAATAGAAAATGTACTTGCACTCAGGGGAGACCGCCCAAAGGACTTTGAGGGAGAACCATTTACCGATTACAGGTATGCATCAGAGCTTGTTGCTGAAATAAAGGAATTTGGCGGAATGTGCATAGGCGGAGCCTGCTATCCTGAAGGTCATGTGGAGTCCGGAAATACACATCAGGACATACTGAACCTTAAGAAAAAGGTTGATGCAGGCTGCGAATACCTTACAACACAGATGTTTTTTGACAACAATATCTTTTACAATTTCGTCTACAGAGTCCGCGAGGCGGGCATAGAAGTGCCTGTAATACCGGGAATTATGCCAATCACAAGACCTTCCCAGATTGACAATGCGGTAAAGCTTTCAGGCTGCAACGTTCCCACAAGGTTTAGGAGCGTGGTGGATAGATTTGGAGATAATCCGGAGGCTATGCAGCAGGCAGGAATTATATATGCAACAGACCAGATTATTGATTTGCTTGCAAACGGCGTTAAGCATATCCATGTATATTCAATGAACAAACCGGAGGTTGTGAAGGGAATACAGGACAGCCTCGCTAAAATAATTGATGATTTGAATGTTTAGGAGGTCTAAATATGGCAAAGATAGCGACACAGCTTACACAGCTAATTGGAAACACTCCGTTATTGGAGCTGTCAAATTTTGAGAAAAATAATAATCTTGAGGCAAGGATAATTGCAAAGCTTGAATATTTCAATCCCCTCGGAAGCGTGAAGGACAGGGTTGCGGCAGCCATGATAGAGCAGGCAATAAAGGACGGTAAAATAAATGACAAGACCATAATCATAGAGCCGACAAGCGGAAATACCGGAATTGGGCTTGCGTTTGTGGCAGCGTCAAAGGGGCTTCACCTTATACTTACAATGCCTGACACAATGAGCTTGGAGCGCAGGAAAATAGTAATGGCGCTTGGGGCAGAGATAGTGCTTACACCAGGAAAGCTTGGCATGAAGGGGGCTATCCAGAAGGCGGAGGAATTGAAGGCAGAGTATGGAAACGCATATATTCCTCAGCAGTTTGAAAATGAGTCAAACCCGGCAATCCATAAGACAACCACAGCACAGGAAATATGGAATGACACTGACGGACAGGTGGACATATTTGTATCATCAGTCGGAACAGGCGGAACAATCACAGGCGTTGCTGAGGGATTGAAGGAGAAAAATCCCACTGTTAAAATCGTGGCAGTTGAGCCGGCAGGCTCTCCGGTCCTTTCGGGAGGAATGCCCGGACCTCATAAAATTCAGGGAATTGGTGCGGGCTTTGTGCCAAAGGTAATGAGGCTTGAGCTTGTTGATGAGATAATAGCTGTTGAGAATGAGGCGGCGTTTGAGTATTCAAGGGCTGTCGCAAAGTCGGATGGACTTCTCGTTGGCATTTCTTCGGGAGCGGCTGTCTATGCGGCATGTGAGCTTGCAAAGCGTCCCGAAAACAAAGGGAAAAATATCGTGGTGCTTTTGCCTGATACTGGTGAGAGGTATTTATCTACACAGCTTTTTGAGATGTAGTATAGGATTTATTGGAGGAAATTTGTGAAAAAATTTAGCAGAAGATTAATGGTTGCGGGACTTTCATTTACACTTGCAGCTGTAAGCATAACAGGCTGCGGTAAGAAAAATGATGACGGAAGTATCACAATCACAAATGTTTCATATGACCCCACAAGGGAATTTTATGAGGAATATAACCAGCTTTTTAAGACATGGTACAAGGAGCAGTACGGAGCTGACGTAAATGTGGTTCAGTCACATGGGGGTTCAGGAACTCAGGCGCGCTCCGTTGTGGAGGGCTGCAATGCCGACGTTGTGACACTTGCGCTTGAACATGACATATCCCTTATAGAGAACACAGGACTTATAGATGCTGGCTGGATTGATGAGTTTGACAGGGATTCCTCGCCATATACTTCAACTATAGTTTTCCTTGTCAGGTCTGGAAACGAGAAGGATATTAAGGATTGGGATGACCTTGTAAAAGATGACGTGGAGATTATAACGCCTGATCCTAAGAGCAGCGGCGGCGCCTGCTGGAATTTCCTTGCGGCATGGAGCTACGGACTTGAGAATTTCCAGTCAGAGGACGAGGTACAGGAATTTGTCAAGAAAATCTATGAAAACGTGACGGTTATGGATTCAGGTGCAAGGGGTTCCACGACAACGTTTGTGGAAAACGGAAAGGGAGATGTGCTCATATCATGGGAGAATGAAGCTATGACAGTGCTTAAAAATTATCCCGGAAAATATGAGCTGATAACACCCTCTGTAAGCATACTTGCACAGCCAAGCGTTGCCATAGTTGACGATAATGCAAACGCGAATAATACACAGGAAGTAAGCCATGATTATCTTCAATACCTATACAGTGACGAGGCACAGAGGCTTGCGGCAGAGTATGGCTACAGACCTTCCGACGAAAGAATATTGGAGGAATATGGGGATAAGTTTAATCTTGATGTTATCCTGTATACAATCGAAGATTATGGCGGTTGGGATGCGGTTTATACTAAATTCTTTGATGATGAAGCGGTATTTGACCGGATTATTGACATGTAAAATAATTAATAAAAAAAGCGGCGGTTTTTGGGGGAAGACCGCTGTTTTTAGAGGAGAAAGCTATGGAAAATAAAGAAGATAACAAAGAAAAATTTATGCAAAAGACAATAGTTGTATGGTTGGGGGCGTTCTTTTGCTGTCTGCTTTGGGGCAGCGCATTTCCATGCATTAAAATAGGCTACAGCCTATTTAATATTCCTTCGTCAGATACAGCAGCGCAGATTTTATTTGCAGGAATCAGGTTTACCCTTGCAGGAGTCATAGCTATCATATTGGGCAGCATTATGAACAAAAAGCCTTTGCTGCCTAAAAAGCAATCAATTGGTAATATCATAAAGCTTTCAATGCTCCAGACAGTGATACAGTATGTATTTTTCTATGTGGGACTTGCAAATACGTCAGGCGTTAAGGCATCAATCATAGAAGGGGTAAGTGCCTTTGTTGCCATATTGGTGGCAAGCCTTTTATTTAAACAGGAAACGCTTACGGCGAGGAAGATAATAGGCTGTATAATCGGATTTGCAGGCGTAGTCATGGTAAATGTGACAGGAAACGGAGTTGACTTAAGCTTTTCGTTTATAGGTGAGGGCTTTATATTCCTTTCCACAATATCATATGCGTTTTCCTCCGTATTTTTAAAGAAATATTCCGCAGATGAAAATCCAGTTGTCCTAAGCGGCTGGCAGTTCATTGCAGGCGGAATTATCATGATGATTTGCGGATTTGCGGCAGGGGGAAGAATTGATACATGGACATCAGCAGGCGCAGCCATGCTTATTTACCTTTCCATGGTGTCGGCGGTTGCATATTCACTTTGGGGAATATTGTTAAAATACAATCCGGTTTCAAAGGTGGCAGTGTTCGGATTTATGAATCCGGTATTTGGGGTGATTTTGTCAGCCGTATTGCTGAATGAGGCGGGAAGTATTTCCGTTATAAGTGTTGTGGCCTTGTTGCTTGTTTGCGTGGGAATTTATATTGTAAATGTGAATAAAAAAGGGAAGTTGCTATAATAGTAAGTGATATCAGATAAACTTTGATTGGAAACAAGACTGTAACATGGATTATTTATGGCGTTTGGAGAAAAATATGTCAGAAACCAGATATTATATTGCAATTGACCTTAAATCCTTCTATGCCTCGGTAGAGTGCAGGGAGAGGGGACTTAACCCGCTGACGACAAATCTTGTGGTGGCAGATGAAAGCCGTACAGAGAAGACCATATGCCTTGCAGTATCCCCTTCTCTGAAGGCTTACGGTATATCTGGCAGAGCCAGATTATTTGAGGTTGTGCAGAAAGTAAAAGAAGTAAATGCAAGACGGGCTGCCGACGCACCGGGACACAGGCTGACCGGCACCTCCTATATGGCCGAGGCGTTAAGTGAGGATTGCACCTTGGCAGTGGATTATATTGCGGCACCGCCACGAATGGCTTTATATATTGATTATAGTACGCGAATCTACAGTGTGTATTTAAAATATATAGCTTCGGAGGATATGCATGTTTATTCTGTAGATGAAGTATTTATGGACGTAACCCAATATTTGGATACTTATCGTATGACAGCCCAGGAACTGGCAACGAAGATTGTGGCAGACGTCTTAAAGACAACAGGAATTACCGCCACAGTTGGCATTGGAACCAATTTATATCTATGTAAAATTGCCATGGATATTGTGGCTAAGCATATGCCGGCAGATGAAAATGGTGCACGTATTGCCACGCTGGACGAGATGACCTATCGAAGACTTCTGTGGAACCATGAGCCGTTGACGGATTTCTGGCGGGTAGGTAAAGGTTATGCGAAGAAGCTTAGAGAACATGGCTTGTATACAATGGGAGATGTGGCACGCTGTTCTATTGGCAATTCACAGGATTTCTATAATGAGGATTTATTATACAAGCTCTTTGGTGTCAATGCTCAGCTGCTCATTGACCATGCCTGGGGCTGGGAACCTTGTACCATTGCTCAGATTAAAGCCTATAAGCCGGAGAATAACAGCATTAGCTCTGGACAGGTGCTACAGTGTCCCTATGATGCCACAAAGGGAAAGCTAATTGTACGTGAGATGACCGATCTTCTGGTTTTAGAATTGGTGGATCAGGAAGTGGTAACCGATCAGATGGTTTTGACGATAGGCTATGATATAGAGAATCTCACTGATCCTAAGCGGCGGAAAGCGTACAAGGGACCGGTTACGACAGACCATTACGGACGCAGTGTGCCAAAGCACGCCCATGGTACGGCGAATCTTAACAGTCCTACATCTTCTACGAAGTTAATTATGGCTGCAGTTATGGAATTATATGATCGTATTATTAATCCCAATCTGCTTATTCGAAGAGTTACGATAGCAGCCAATCATGTTATACCGGAGGCTGAGGTTCCTAAGAAAGAGACATTTACCCAGCTTAGTCTGTTTAACGATTATGACACAGATAAACAGACTAAGGAGGCAGAAGCAGCAGAATTAGATCGAGAAAAACGAATGCAGAAAGCCGTACTTGCCATTCAGAAAAAATATGGGAAAAATGCAATCCTTAAAGGAAATAATCTGGAGGAAGGTGCAACCACTATGGAGCGAAATGGACAAATTGGCGGGCATAAGGCATAGTTTGGCAAGTTAAAATACGAATTGGTAGAGGTATAAAAGATGCAGAGAGAAATACAGGAACTTACACTAAAAGAAATTGCCAAGGAAAACCAGAAGGAAGTATGCTTTTTAGATACAAGAAGTAAAATCGCATATGAGCATGGTCATATTCCAGATGCAGTTTATTTTGGTGAAGCGACACCTGAAGCTATGAAACAGCTGCCTAAGGATAAGCAGTTTATTGTTTACTGTAGTATTGGTGAAAACAGTAGACAAACGGTAGAAAAGCTGTTAGAGGCAGGCTATGAAGCCTATAATCTGGCAGGTGGCTATCGAAGCTGGCTGTTGGAGCATTATGAGGAGTTAAGCCACAGTGAAATAGAACGATATGAGCGACAGATTATTTTGCCAGAGGTAGGAATTGAGGGACAGAAGAAGTTAAAGAATGCCCGGGTGCTTATTGTAGGCGCCGGAGGGCTGGGCTGTCCGGCAGCCTTATATCTGGCAGCAGCAGGGGTAGGAAAGATTGGAATTGTGGATGCAGATGCAGTTAGCGTATCGAATTTGCAGCGCCAGATTTTACACGATTCGGTTAATGTGGGTATGAATAAAGCAGAGTCTGCTAAGGCCGGCATGGAGCGAATCAATGACAGCGTGGAGGTGGAAACGTATCCATATTTCATCACACCGGATAATATACAGGAAATCATTGCAGATTATGATTTTATTATAGATGCGGTGGATAATTTTGAAACGAAGTTTTTAATTAATGATGCCTGTGTTCTGGCTCAAAAACCATTTTGCCATGCGGGAATCTTACGGTTTGAAGGACAGATTATGACCTATGTGCCCGGAGATAATCCATGCTATCGTTGCGTTTTTGAAGAGATTCCAGAACGGGGCAGTATTCCGAATTGCTCTCAGGCAGGAATCTTAGGTGCAGTAGCCGGAGTAGTAGGGTGTATTCAGGCATTGGAGGCTTTAAAGTATATCCTGTCCATTGGAGAGCTTCTGGTAGGAAAGATGCTGGTAATCAATGGTCTGACGATGCAGTTTCGCATGGTACGCTTCGGAGAGAAATCCAAAGTCTGTCGCGTATGTGGTCCCAACAGTAATATTCGGGATGTGGCAGAGAATGCAGCAGAATATGAGCAGGTCAAATGCAGCTTTTAAAGGTGGAGTAGTGTGAGCCCCTCGACGACAAGCGTCTGCGGAATGGAGATAGCGTGAAAAAAAGGTATTTTGTAATTGGGATTATTGTAATATTGCTGCTTGTGGCAGCAGGGGTTTTGGTTTATTACTTAAGACAGGGAAATGAAGAGGAACAACAATATAAGGAACAACTGGCTTTATATCAATCGGTAAAACCTACAGATACAGAAGCCGTAGATTATTTGGCAGAAGCAAGGAAAATTAACGGAGATATTGTGGCATGGCTTACTATCCCGGATACAGACATTGATTTTCCCATACTGCAGACCGAAGATAATGATTATTATTTAGAGCATGGGTTTGACGGTACTTATTCTGCATTAGGAATCCCGTTTCTGGATTACAGATGTAATGGGGATTTCTCAGATTTTAATTCCATTATTTATGGACATCATGCAAGCAGGGGCTGGATGTTTAGCGGACTGGTGGATTCTCAACAGGAAGCATATTTTAATGCTCATGAGGCGGGGTATCTTACTACGAAGGACAAGCACTATCAACTGAATTTCATCGCTTGTCTGAATGTAAAAAATGATGCTTTTATTTATAGTACAGTCTTTTTATCCAAGAAGGAAAAACAGGTTTTTCTAAAACAGATACAGGAGTATGCTGTGCAGCAAAGAGAAGTTCCAGATGTGGATGTAGAGAAGCTGCAGCTTGTCAGTATCTCTACCTGCTCCTATGAATTTCAGGATGCCAGAACAGTATTAGTAGGGTATTTGGAAGAAATAGATTAGGCAGGTTTTCTATCATAAGAAAAGGCAATCAAATTTAATAAAAAATAGGAATTAGCACAAATCCTATCGTAATGCTATACTTTGTATTGGAGATACAAGTGTAGCATTATTTTTTTGAAAGGAAAGAAAACATATGTTAACGATTAAAACACCAAATACCTACTTGAATGCACCCGGCATTATAGGGGAAGCCGGTAAGCATATTGTAGCGTACGGAACCCATCCGTTAATCATTGGAAGTAAGACAGCTTTGGAGGTAGTAGGGGATAGTTTTTTTCAAAGCTTACAAGAAAATGGAATTGATGCTTCTAATGTATACACATTTTCAGGTTATCCATCTGAAAATCAATTTAATCATTATGCAGAAATTGCCCGGAAATCTGGTGCAGATGTGATTATAGGAATCGGAGGAGGAAGAACATTAGATACGGCCAAGGCAACGGGAGATATCCTTTCATTGCCAGTGGTTACGATTCCTACCATAGCAGCCACTTGTGCAGCCTGGGCAGCAGTTACCATTCAGTATGATGATGAAGGTGCTTATGTAACTGCACGTTGGAATAAACAGACGGCAAGATTGATTATTGCAGATACCAGAATTTTATTAACAGCACCCACCAGATATTTATATGCCGGTATCGTTGATACCTTTGCAAAGTATTATGAAACCAGACCGGCATTTGAACATGATCCCCATAACACAACAACCAAACTGGGGCTTTATGGTTCAGAAATTGCTTTTGAGAATCTGAAGATTGAAACCGTTCAGGCATTGAGAGAGGCTAAGAAAGACGTTTTTGGTAAAGCTGCAATTGATGTAGTGGATGCCATTATATATTTGGCAGGTTATGTGGGAAGCTTTACAGAAGCTTCATCATATCGTTCCAGCTTTGCTCATCCATTTTATCATTGTTCTACACGACTTGCCAATACAAGGCATTTGCTGCATGGAGAGAAAGTTGCTTTCGGAATTGTAGCACAGTTGTATCTGGAAAACAAACCAGAAGAGGAAATCGTAGAGGCTGTAAAATTATTTGATGCGTTTCACGCAGCGTTTACATTGGAAGACCTGGGAATTAAGGAAAATCTGGAGCAGGATTTAAAATTTTTAGGAAGTGATATTCCACAGGCATTTCCAAGCGTTTTAAATGATGAGAAGAAAATCATAGCAGCATTGAAAGCGGCAGACGCTATCGTTGCCAGAGAAAGGGGGAATGTGACATGCCGGTAAAAGCTAGAAAAGCAGTAGAAGCACTGCCAGTTTATCAGACTGCAAGAAGTCTTGCCAGCATTAAAAAAGAGTATGGATTTAGTAAGGTAATCAAATTAGCCGGCAATGAAAATACGTTGGGCTTTTCACCCAAGGTGCGAGAGGCTTTAGCAACATTGGATTCTTATTATCCAGATGGTGCCGGGGTTGATTTAAGAGAAAGACTGGCAGAGTACATAGGGGTAAAAACGGAGCAGATCATACTGGGCAATGGTTCCTTTGAGCTACTGTTTCTTACCGGATTGGCATTTTTGGAAGCTGGAGAGGAAGCAATTCTGGCAGAACCCTCTTTTGGCTGGTATAAAAATGTTACGTTAATTATGGGTGGTAAAATTGTTTCGATTCCACTAGATGAACAGTATAAAGTGGACTTAGACGGCATTCTGGCTGCAATTACCAACCATACAAAAATTATTTGGCTGTGTAATCCAAACAATCCTACAGGAACCATATTTACACAGAAACAGTTGGAGCAATTCTTAGATGCGGTACCGGAACATATTGTTGTGGTATTAGATGAAGCCTATTATGACTATGTTGTTGAGGAAGGTTATCCAGACTCGGTATCCTTGCTTCACAAATATGAAAATATTATTATACTGCGAACTTTTTCTAAGTTAGATGGTCTGGCAGGATTTCGATTAGGCTACGGAATTGCCAATGAAACCTTGTTAAATACATTAAATAAGGTGCGTATGCCCCTTAACGTAAACGCAGCGGCACAGGTAGCCGGGGTGGCGGCTTTGCAGGATTCTGCGTTCAGACAGAGAACATTGCAAAACATCAAAGAAGGAAGAAAACAGTACTATCAGGCATTGGAGCAATGGGGATGTCCCTATACCATTTCTAATACGAATTTTATCTGGTTTGATGTACAACAGGACAGTCAGCCTATTGTTGATGAATTGCTTAGACATGGCGTGTTAATCCGCGCCGGGCAGGAATTTGGTTATCCTACCAAGCTTCGAGTTACCATTGGTACTAAGAAGGAAAATTCTTATGTAATACAGTTATTGGGAAAAATTTTAGGAAAGTAGAAAGGAAGTAAGCGTATGAGAAGGAAAAAGTGGATGAAAAAGGGTGTAGCGTTGTTTTTAACAGTAGGTGTTGTAGCAGGTTTATTTACAGGCTGTGGAGATAGCGAAGCCAAGAATTCTGACAGCAAGTATAGCCTTAATGTTGCAATCACATCGGATTCAGCATTGCAGAATCCATTGATTCAGTTGGCAGAGGAAAAGGGATATTTTAGTAACTATGACTTATCCATTTCAAAAACGACCTTAGAATTAGCCAATTCAGGATTATTTGATGCTTTAAGTATTGGTAAAATTGATACGAATTTTACCCAGTTAATTCCACCACTAAGCTATGGTGCTAAGCATGCAGATGTAACGTTATTTGCAGGAACAGTATCTGGTGGTATGTATATTGCAGCCAGAGCAGATGAAGCAGATTCTTTACAGGATTTAACCAACTGGAAAGGAAAAAAGATTGGTGTAATAGAGCTGTCTACTTCTGAAATGGTTTCTAAATATGCACTGGAAAATGATTATGGTTATGATATTGAAAATGATTTAGAGTATGTATTGATTGATAATTACCCGGATATTATCACTGCAGTACAGAAGGGAAATGTAGATATTGGATTTATTGGAAGCCAGTATGTGGAAACCGCAGATGCAGCAGGATTATCCATTTTATTCCCATTAACTTCCTTGCAGGCTGATTATGTATGCTGCCGACAGACTGCATACAGCAAATCCTTAAGTGAGGATAGAGATGCCTTTGTCGCTTATTTAAAGGGACAGATTCGGGCATATAAGGACTATAAAGAAGATGAAGATGGAACAGTAAAAACATTAGCAGCGGCAACTGGAGAAACGGAAGATTATATTTATGGTCGTGTCTATGATGGCGAGACAAATGCAGATACTACTTATAATCCAGATCCAAACTATAACGGAACTTTAGCCGTATACGAAACCTTATTGAAATGGAATTATATTGAAGATGGAACAGAATTATCTGATTTCTATGATTTATCGGTGTATGTAGACGCTCTAAAGGCTGTGATTGCGGAATTCCCGGATGAACAGTTCTATAAGGATATGTGGACATATTTTGAAGAGCATAACGATGAGTACCCGGATTTTGCAAACAAGTTCAGTTTAGAGTAATTTGTTGGAGGAAATGACAATGGCATCAACAGTGATAGAAGTAAAAGATTTAGGATTAACCTATGAAACAGATGAGAAGAAATTTGAGGCTTTAAGTAATGTGAATTTATCTATCAATAAAGGAGAATTTATCTGTTTGATTGGTCCTAGTGGCTGCGGAAAAAGTACACTGCTAAGTGTGTTAGAGGGCTTAAATGAGGCAACTACGGGAGAAGTTTTAATTAATGGAAAGAAGGTAAAAGGTGCAGGCCCGGAACGGGCAGTTGTATTTCAGAACTATTCGCTGTTTCCATGGATGTCGGCTAAGCAGAATGTTGCTTTTGCAGTGCGGGAATCAAAAAAACATGTGGAGAAAATATCAAAATCAGAAGCTGGAGAGATTGCAGAGGAATATTTACATAAGGTGGAGTTAAATGATATTGAGGATAAGCTGCCGGGTTCTCTATCCGGTGGTATGCAGCAGAGAGTTGCCATTGCCAGAGCACTGGCATGTAATCCTGAAATTTTATTAATGGATGAACCCTTTGGAGCACTGGATGCAAAAACGAGAGAAAATTTACAGCAGCTGTTACTTAAATTATGGGCGGAAGATGAAAACAAAAAGACAGTGGTATTTGTAACACACGATTTAGATGAAGCCTTGCTGCTGGCAGACCGAATTGTTTTTATGGTTCCTAAGGGAATCCACAGCATCATAGATGTAGATATACCAAGACCTAGAGATAGAGAAAGTCTTATAGGAAATGAAGAATATAATCGGCTTCGTGGAAAACTGGTTCGACTTTTCTACAGAGAACATATTTACAATGAAATTGGCGGGATAGTGTCAAATGATTTATGAAAAAACTGAGCAAAGAAAAAAGGCTCAGATGAA
>CAZLTS010000010.1:0-7371 GCA_964562495.1 uncultured Lachnospiraceae bacterium
AATTAAAAGCGCTCTTTGTTCCCTCTCTTCAATTCGTCAAAAATCCCAAAAGATGTAAAGAAACTGTAAAGGTTTTGTGAAAGTTCACGAAAACGCATTGCGCAAATCCCATTACTACGATATGATGATACTAGAACTGTGAGAGTGCAAGTTCGTATCAAAGTCAGGGGCAAAATACCTTTTGATTCTGACATTAGAAATGTAGCGACAAACGTCTGCGGAATGGAGTAAGTATGATTACATTAAGGGAAGTCTCTAAATTTTACTATACAAAGACTTCCGTTGTGTTAGGTCTTCGCCGAGTGAACCTAGAATTTCACAAGGGAGAATTCGTGGCGATAACTGGAGAAAGCGGAAGTGGAAAAAGTACATTACTAAATGTAATTAGCGGTATGGACACCTATGAAGGTGGAGAAATGTATATCAATGGGGAAGAAACCTCCCTTTACGGTGATGCCCAGTGGGAGCATTACCGAAGAAGGAAGATTAGCTTCGTCTACCAGTCGTATCAACTGATTGACAGTTATACGGCATTGGAAAATGTCATGAGTGTCATTATGATTAGCCATAATGGCGTCTTTAATGAAAGCCAGGCAAAGGAGAAGGCACTTGCATGTTTGAAGCAGGTTGGCTTAGAGGGACATGCCAGACAGAAGGCGTCCCATATGTCCAGTGGGCAGAAGCAGCGACTGGGAATTGCCAGGGCATTGGCGAAGGATACGGATATTATTGTAGCAGATGAGCCTACGGGAAACTTAGACAGTGAAAATGGTATGCAGGTTATGAAGCTGTTACATGACTTATCTAAGGATAAGCTGGTTATTGTAGTAACCCACAACTATGAACAGGCAGCGCCTTATGTCACCAGACGAATCCGTATGCATGAGGGTGACGTGGTGGAGGATATCCAGGTCAATCAACGAATGCGGGAACAAGCAGCTGAAACAATGCAAGCATCCCAGACGCAAACAAAGACAACAACAAAAAAGACAGCAGAACAGCCGCTAGAAAAAGAAAAGAAGCAAAAAGAAAAGAAGCAAAAAGAAAAGAAGGAAAAAGCAGAAGTTTCAAAAACTTCAAGCACCCGGCGGGAGGATACCGGCAAGGTGGCGAGACGATTTGTACATATGAATCGTTTTGCCCAGCCCCACAGAACCCTGCTTCTGTTAATTCTTATGGTAGTTTCTACACTGGCGATATTTATTTTCGCAGGAAACTTCGTAGCCAACTTAGACAGCACCATAGCGAAGAAAACCAGTACGAATGTTGTATCGGACGTGGAAAGTACACGAATTATTGTGCGTAATCTGGACGGTAGTGCCATGACAGAGGATACCTTAGAGCAGTTAAAGACTATTCCCCACGTGGAAGCGGTAGAAGCGGGCGATACCTTCTGTGATATCAATTATTACTGGCAGGCAGAAAAAGACTATTCTATCCAGTATGAATACAGCTCCAGCCGAGCCGGTTCTAAGAGTGTGAAAATGGAATTTTTAAAGGACGACCAGTTTGTCCGTTCCTGTAACCAGTTGTCAGAAGAGGATTTAGCAGCTGGACATCTGCCGGAAAATGAAAATGAGATTGTGTGCTATAGCGATGATGAAAGTCTATTAGGACAGACCATTTCCGTTTACTTTACATCTGGCCTGTGGGGTTCGGATTGTTGGGCAGAACGGGAGTTGGTTGTAACCGGACTGCTAAAGGAAGATGCCGGACAGGTTTACTTCTCAGATGTATTGTGTAATAACCTAAGCGTCTACTATGGTAAGCTGTCTACAACCATTAATTATAATAAGATTACAGAAGTGCTTCGAACGGATGATATAGATGATTATAAAACAGAATTCCCCATTAGTACAACCTGTGTTATTATATGCGACCCTCAGTTGGGGGATTATGAAGTGCAGATGTCACAGCAGTATTTCTTGAATATGGAGGAAAAGGAATTTTCCAATGGACAGTCTAAGGAATATGTATCTGAAACCGGAACCCTCACCTATACAGTAGAGGACGGAAAGCAACAGGAGGTGGAGGTAACACTGAAGCAGTCCGGTAATGAGAATGCCAGACGTGTGATTAGCGTAGGCCAGAAGGTTTTTGATGAGATTACAGCGGATATTAAGGATAAGCAGACGTCAATCTACATTGAGGATTACGGTTACACAGATCTGGTGCTAAAGGCATTAGGAAATTATGGCTGTGAAGGTGCCAGCGCATTGCGGGTAAGCACCACAGGCTATGACGCTGATAAGCTGCAGGAGCAGTTAGTAACACTGGGAATTTCAGCAGCAGCCTTAGTTGTGGCATCTCTGTTATTTTTAATCGTGATTCATGCTCTTATGAAATTAAAACGGGAAGATTTCAACATTTTATTACGGTTAGGATTGAAGCGTAAAATTATAAAGTACATCAATATATGGGATCTGTCTACGGGAATGATTCTGGCAAGTATTGTGTCTATTGGCATTATCTGGTTTATGAAAGCAGGACAGCAGGCACAGATTATACATATACTGCACTACATCAGATGGTATCACTACTTGGCATTTATCATCTACAGTGCAATACTTGGTGGAGCTGCAGGTCAGATTTATAACCGTTACCTGCTTGTGGGCAAGAAGCGGAAACGCAAAAAGGAGAACACGATATGATTGAGATTAAAGGGTTAAATAAATATTACAATAAAGGAAAAGAAAATGAGCTGCATGTAATTAATAATACCACACTGCAGCTGCCGGATACAGGTCTGGTATGTATCTTAGGAGAAAGTGGCTCCGGTAAAACAACACTGATGAATACGGTAAGTGGTCTGGATGATTTTCATGATGGTGAAATCGTAGTTGACGGCACTGCCATTCATGCCTATGGAGAAAAAGCACAGGAGCGGGTGCGAAACAAGAAGTTTGGCTATATATTCCAGAATTACTACCTGCTGCAGGAACAGACGGTGGAATACAATATTGCCTTAGGTTTGTCCCTATATGAGATTACAGAGAAGGAGAAGCAGAAGCGAATCGACTATGTACTAGAAGCAGTGGACATGCGACGTTTTAAGAAGCGTTTGGTTTCCCAGCTGTCCGGTGGACAGCAGCAGCGAATTGCCATTGCCAGAGCATTGGCGAAGATGCCTCAGGTAATCTTTGCAGATGAGCCTACCGGTAACTTAGACGAGGCGAATACCATGCGTATCATGAGTATTCTAAAGAAGGCATCTAAGCAGTGTCTGGTTGTGGTTGTAACCCATGAACGTTCCATAGCAGATTTCTTTGCAGACCGGATTATCTGGATTCTGGACGGCGCTATTCAGAAGGATGAGCTGCGCAGTGGAGATGGGGTGTACCATTATGCAGATGATAATAACATTTATTTACAGGAATATACGAAGCACACTTACGAAAATGAAAATGTGGTTATGGAGATTTACCGAGATGAAAATGAGGCATTGCCTCCTGTTAAGCTCCAACTGGTATATGAAAATGACCACTTGTATGTGAAAACAGAGGGGAATGCCAACATTGATATCTTAACAGAGGACAGCGAAAAGCAGGTAATAGACGGTAAACGTCCTGTGGCAGAGCAGGCCGATGTAGAAGCCTTTAGCTACGACTTAGAGCCTATTACCAGCACACGAATCCCTAAGCTGAGTCTGCGGGAATCGTTGGAAATGGCATGGACAAATATACGTACTCTGGGTAAAAAGCAGATATTTTTGATTATTGCACTCATTGCCATGTCTGTGTTAATTGTGCTGGTAGTGCAGGATATGATGACGATTTTAAACGTGAATGTAGAGGATGCAGTGTATTCGGATTCTAATGTGTTTGAAGCAACGGCTGAGAAAAATGACTTAATTGATGACGAAGAATTTATTTCGCAGATTCAGGCAACCATAACAGCCTTACAGGAAAGTGGACTGGAGTATGACCTGTTGTTAAATAATAAAAATTATTTATCCTATCAATATGAAGGCTTCTGGCAACTGGAGGGAATCGAAGCACAGCTAGAGAACTTTACAATTGTAGATGCCAAGTATTTGTCAGAGGATCAGCTTCTTTACGGAAGATTACCAGAGAATTCTAAAGAAGTGGTTATAGATAAATGGGTATTAGAGGCATTTTTAAATGAAGGTGGGGAAATCAGTAATGTTGTAAATAACCTTGAGCATTTCCTGAATAAAACAGTAGTGCCGGCCAAAAAGGATCTGGCATTAACAATTGTAGGTATTAGTGACTCTGGACAGCCGGACATCTATGTAAATCGTGGCGCTATGATTTCTGTAAGCAATTATCAGGAAAGCTTCGCCGTGGAAAGTGATTATAATAACAACAACCCCAAAAAGAAGCTTAGCATAAAAACAGGCACCTGCTATTTAAGTGCGTCACTGTTTAAAAGTAAAGCGGCAGATTACATAAAATCAAAATATCGTAAGTGGGATGCGTTTACAAGGGAATGGCCGTATAGTGCACAGGATATTATTGATGCCCAAAATGGAGAGCAGGGAGAGTACTACGATACTATACGTATTCTCATTGAACAAGCATTTGAGGGGACAGATATCGATCCTTCTAAATATACATATAAGTGGTATAAGACTGCTAAGAAAAAGCCGACTATGGACGATTTTGCAGATGGGGAACTTACAGTTACCTTGAAATGTGGTTTGACGTTCACAGTTGCAGGCAGCTATGAAGATGGAATCATAGATGAAGATTATTTGATTTCTGATGAAGATTACGAAACTGTTTTGGAGAACGTAATCTATAAGTATAAAACCTTCCGTATTTATTCTGCAGAGAAGGAGAAGGTAGCTGACTATCTGAAGAATAATCTGCCAAAGGATATTGCAAGTAAGATTAAGTATCAGATTACGGACAGTTATGAAACGGATATGGCATTGTATGAGGAGGAAAAGCAGCTTGATTTTGATGCCAGAAGTATTATTACAATTACTATATTTATTATTTCCTTTATCATTCTTTACTTTATGATGAAGGCCAATGCCATTGCCAGAATGCAGGATTTAAGTGTATATCGTTTGCTTGGTATTGCAAAGAAGAGTATCGTTGGATTATTTGTGTTAGAGAACATTATGATTAGTCTGTATACGATTTTGCCGGCAGTGGTGGTTACTACCTTTATCACGAAGCTGATTTCCGGTATTGAAGCACTGGAAATTAATATTGTATTTCCATGGTATGCCTTTGTGGGAACCTTGTTGTTCTTAGTTGGTTTAACGGTGCTAATTGGTATTCTTCCTATATGCACTATGCTTCGTAAACCACCGGCACAGTTGGCATCTAAGTATGATATATAAGAGGTAAAATCTATGATTCGATTAGAAAATTTATCAAAATATTATTATAGCGGAGCCAGTGTAGCAGTAGGTTTAGACCGGGTTTCCATGGAATTTCATAAGGGGGAATTTGTAGCCATTACAGGAGAAAGCGGCAGTGGAAAAAGTACGCTGCTGCGTGTCCTAAGTGGTATGGATAGCTTTGAGGAGGGTGAGTTTTATTTTGAAGGTGCGCCTACCTCCTACTATGATGCATCTGACTGGGAGCAGTATAGAAAAGAGCATATTGGTTACGTATATCAGGATTATCGCCTGATTGACAGCTATACAGCACTACAGAATGTAGAATGTGCTATGATGATTAACGGCGTAGCGAAAGCGGAGCGTAAGAAAAAGGCACTGGCATATTTAAAGCAGGTAGGCCTTAAAAAGCAGAAGAATAAGAAAGCGTCCAATTTATCCAGTGGACAGAAGCAGCGTCTGTCTATTGCCCGGGCATTGGCGAAGGAAACGGACATTATCGTGGCAGATGAGCCTACAGGTAACTTAGACAGTGAGAATGGTATGGCAGTTATGGAGCTGCTTTATCATCTGTCTGTGGATAAGCTGGTTATTGTCGTAACTCATAATTATGAGCAGGCAGAGCCTTATGTTACAAGGAAAATCAGACTGTTTGACGGACAGGTTAGTGAGGATGAGCCGGTAAATCCCCCTTGCCAGGAGAGGGGAATGGTGATAAGCCCGTCCAAGAAGGTACAGGAAAGTCATAAGAAAACAGCTTGGGAGCTGGTGCGTTACGACTGGCGGGCACGTCCCAAAACTACCACCTTTATGGCATTGTTTTTAGCAGTGATTTCTTTAAGTTTCTTTTTACTGTTAGGTGGCATATTCAGTAACTTAGATAAGGCTACTTCTAAGTATTATAGTTCTGCCGTACTGGCTAATGGCGACAAAACCAGACTGTTGGTGCAGAAAAAAGACGGCAGTGAGATGTCCCAGACCGACCGGGATGTTTTTGCTGAGATTTCTCATGTAGTCGGAAGTGAGACCTATAGCGCTATTGGAGATATTGGCGTTTATTATCGTGAGGATGAGGATTATTCCATTACCTATCGTATGCGTACTTCTGTACAGAGTCTGCCGGACAGTGTGTATCCGGAGCTTGGTACGCCGGCGTGCTATTTGAAATCTGCTGACAGCATTACAGAGAAGCTTCTTGTAAAGGGAGAGGTGCCTACAGATTACTATGAGGCAGCAGTTAGTGAAGGCAGTGGCTTGGCAATCGGGGATTCCGTACCCATTTATTTATATAATGAGAATGCATGGTCAGATGGTGGCTATATTAAGGTTACGGTTACCATTACCGGTATTGTGAAAGGGGATGAGCCCCAGTTTTACCTGTCAGAGGAATATGTAAAATATTTAGCAGTGAATGACGGAAGAATTAATCATTTCTTCTATTACTACTATGGCGAGGTAGATGAGTTTCAGAATAATAAGGAAAACATAGATAAGCGAGGTATTCAGTCTGTTAACAGCGATGCAGATAGCTGGCAAAGCTTGCTGAAGGATATTAAGAAAAATGGAACCAGTGAGTATGAAGATAAGGGAGAAAACTGGGCGGCAGATGTATTAAAGGCTTATGATGGAACAGTGTCAGAGGACGGAACTATTGACAGCGTATTTCAGGATGCCCTAATGAGCAAGTATAAGTATATATCGGATTTGCAACAGATTACTATCGTATATAACCCGGAGCTGAAGGGGAATTTTGTCCGTTTGTCTACGCAGTTTTATGACAATGCGGTCATTTATACCATGATAGATGATAAAACCGGTGAAGTGCTGCAGGGCTATAATCCCCCAAGGGATCGTGTCACTCAGTATCAGATTTATCCATTGGCAGTTCTGGCATGGCAGCCGGAACAAAATAGCAAAACTGCCTCTGGAAAGGTAGTTAATAAAAATAAGGTGGTTACTTATGTAACGGATTATGCAGGAACGCCGGAATCCATTGGTATGACTATAGATGCTGTCTATAATGACGATGGCACTATTACACCTGTAGAAAGTGAGCA
>CAZLTS010000010.1:7471-12391 GCA_964562495.1 uncultured Lachnospiraceae bacterium
ATTTCCATTATAATTTTAAATATACTGGCTGACTGTCATGTAAAGGTCGTCTATGACTTTATGAAATATTATCGCTGGTATCACTACTTGATGCTGATATTGTTCCATGGTCTGTTTGCTTTGTTAACAGCAGCAGCCATGCAGCACAAGATGAAGAAAAGTGAGAAAGCATAGGAGGAGAATCGATGAGTCAAATGGGGTTAAAAGCAGCAAATATGATTATGGATGAGGTAAAAAAGGTAATCGTAGGAAAAGATGTCATTATCCGTAAAACACTGATTTGTCTGCTGGCAAAGGGACATATCCTGATAGAAGACATTCCCGGTGTAGGTAAGACAACACTGGCTATGGCATTTTCTAAGGCGATGGCACTGAAAGAGAAGCGTGTACAGTTTACGCCGGATGTTATGCCTTCTGATGTAACAGGATTTACAGTTTATAACAAACAGACAGGACAGTTTGACTATAAGGAAGGGGCGGTTATGTGTAATCTGCTGTTGGCAGATGAGATTAACCGTACCTCCTCTAAGACACAGTCTGCCCTGCTAGAGGCTATGGAGGAAGGTCGGGTTTCCGTAGATGGTAAGGTGTA
Organism: uncultured Lachnospiraceae bacterium; assembly: GCA_964562495.1. Taxonomy (GTDB): domain Bacteria; phylum Bacillota; class Clostridia; order Lachnospirales; family Lachnospiraceae; genus CANQSA01. The sequence continues at coordinate 8,064 of CAZLTS010000010.1, forward strand.
TTCACTGCCGAAGCCCTTCCACGTTATAGCCACACAGAACCCAGTAGGCTCTATTGGCACGCAGATGCTGCCGGAGTCACAGCTTGACCGATTTGCCATGTGTCTGCAAATGGGCTACCCGGATATCGCAGATGAAGTGGAGATGCTAAAGGGAAGACAGGGCGCCGATGTGATGAAGCAGGTGGAGCCGATTATTAATGAAAAGGGGCTTCTTTATATGCAGCAGGAGGTGGAAAAGGTATATGTGAAGGAATCTGTATATGCTTACATTGCACAGATTGCAGCAGAAACCAGAAGCCACCCGGAGCTTCGCTTAGGGTTAAGCCCCAGAGGTAGTCTGGCAGTGTGCAAGCTGGCGAAGGCCAATGCCTACTTAGATGGCAGAGAGTTTACTACGCCAGATGATGTGCGAGGGGTATTGTTGGATGCCTGTGTCCACAGGCTGCTGCCCAGACAGACAACCCGGGATAAGGAAGAACAGCTTCGGCAGATTCTATTTGATATTATAGCCAATACACCGGTACAGAAAGAGAAGGATTATGCTTCGAAATAAAATTATTTATGTATGTATGTTGTTGTGTGTGCTGTTTGTCCTGATTATGTATCCGGATTTGTATATTGCCATTGTGCTGCGGGTCATGGTGGTGATGCCTGTGATTAGCGGGCTGCTTTTCTATGTACCTGTACGGAAAATGACATTTTCCATGAAAATGACAACGGATTATGTGGAAAAACAGGAGAAAAGGGGGATTCCTCTTACCATTTTTGTGGAAAACAATAGCATGATTCCCCTATTTAGTGGAGAAGTTAAGCTGCACTGTGAAAATCTCTATGATGATAGGGGCTGGACAAAGCGGTTAGCATTGGGAGCACCGGCCAGAGACCATACAACCATTACCTATTATTTAGAAACGGAACATGTAGGAATAATCACAGCACATTGTGACAAAATAGTGTGCTATGATTTTTTGCGTTTATGGAAGCGTAAAATAGAGGTTGCATTTGAACACGAGATTGTTGTTCTGCCGGAAGCTGTGGGAACAGGTAAGGCTCTGGATGTAAAGCAGTTAAGCCGGGGTTATGAAACAGAGGAATATGCGAAGGATAAGGCAGGCGATGATAGTACGGAGGTATTTGGAATCCGGGAGTATAAGCCAGGAGACCGGCTTCGTCAGATTCACTGGAAATTATCCTGTAAGCTTGACCGGTATATGATTAAAGAGGGCAGCCAGCCACTGTTATATAGACCACTGGTATATGTGGAGCCTGCTATACCAATAGACGAAATTTTTTACAATAACCAAAGCGTGTGGCACAGGTGGATCGATTTATTCTATGGACAGGTTATGGAGTTGCTTACGGCGATGGTGGAAAGCGGTTTGCAGCTAGAGGCAGGAAGCTATGAATCACAGCAGGCATGTTGTTACAGGTGTTTGGTAGAGAAGGCAGAGGATGTGGCAGAAGCCTTAGGGGTACTTATGCATACGTCATTGCAGTTAGATGCGTTTGGATTAGAGGAATATCTAAATTATGACGGCGGATGTCATGTTCAGAGTATTTTCTATGTAACACCTGAATGGACAGAAGATGTGCTTAGCCAGTTGGCTGTGCTACAAGGGAAAATGCCGGTATATGTGATTTGGATGCAGTCTTGTACGCAGACGGAAAAAGCACAAATTAACAGGTTCTATAGGCTGTTAGAGCAGTATGGACTGGAGGGAAGCACTTGGGAAGATTGCGTAAGAACAACATTATAGGTGTAAAAGAATATTGCAGAGTCCAAACGGGACAGGTATCTCTGTCTCACAATGGTGGCGCTGTGCTTGGTATGCTTCTAAGAGCCGTTGTAGTTATGGTAATTTCCTGGACAACCTTATATACCCTATTGCAGGGACTGGAGGTATCCTGTGATTACTTCCTGATTGCTGTGGTAGGATTCCTAGCTGCCATGGCAATGCTTATTGCATGTAATTTGAAAAGAGAAAGAAGACTGGGGCAGCTTGTCTGCTTTCTTATCGTGATGATTCTAGCCGGTATCAATTGGTTAAGTGTCCTGCAGGGCTTGTTCCGTCTTATAAATCTATGTATTTATCAAATCAATGCGTACTATAGAACTGCCAATTTGTCTTATGTGGTATTAGATATTGAGGATAGTCGGTCTAAAGAGGCGTTACTTCAGATAGCACTTTTACATCTGCATGCACTGTATACCCTTATTTTAATGGTTGTTAATTGGAAAAAAATGCATCCCATTTTCACGATTTTAGGCCCGGTGCTTGTGATAGTCTTCGTGCTAAATATCGGAGTGATACCGGCACCTGTAGCACTGTTTCTGTTTTTGCTTACGACATTTATCATGTTTATGTTACATGATTCGTTTCAGGGTGACGGCATGATTGCCTGGCGTATAGAAAGCATGGGAATGACAGCAGTGTGTGTAGTCGTAGTTGCAGTGACGGTTATTTCTGTTGTAGGACAAAAAGGAGAGCAATATGACAGTGCTACCTTAAGTGTATGGCAGAGTAAAATCAATCAGTTTGTCAACGATATGACATGGGATAATTTTGCAAACCTATTTACAAGCCGTGGTGGCGGTAATGATAACAGTACGGATACGAAGGGCATTTATAACAGGCAGGAAACGATAGCACTGGGGACTAAGGATTCGGTGGAGTTTAGCGGACAGCCGGTCTTGTCTGTATGGGTTCCTAAGGGTGAGGAACGCAATTATTATTTCAAAAATTATATGGGAAATGTATATGCAGATAATAGCTGGACACATGAAACCGTATCTGCGGTGTCTGCATTCATGTCCTCCACAGATATCACCCTGACGGAAACGGCTGAAAGCCTGCAAATCGCCAAGGAATTAGAGGTGGACAATAGTTCGGCAATCTACGAAACGAAGTTAATGGTACAAACCTATTTGGACGGAGATTTTGTCGTGCCGGAATATATGAGTAATGCAGAAGATGTGTACGGAGGCAGCTTTGATTCGGAAGGATATCCTGTGGATGTAACGGCATTGGGAGATACCCTTACATTTTCCGTATGCGGTATGGAAACCTATGGCTCTGTATTTTCCAATGGATTGCCGGAGACCATGATGGGCAGGGCTGCCCTGTGGAGGGATGAGGATTATCCGGGAGATACCTATCTGGCTGTGCCGCAAAACGTTCAGGAGGCTATAGAAGAGAAACTGGGTGAATTGTGCATACAGGTAAATGGGGAAAGTTATGTTGCCAATCAGAAAACGGGGAGTGCGTTAGAAGCAGAATATGGTTTGCAGCCATTTATTGATTACGTTACGGATTATATGGGTACAATGGAATATACCCTGTCTCCCGGGGCATGCCCGGAGGGAGAGGATTTCGTTATTAATTTCCTGTTTGAGAGCAAGAAGGGGTACTGTATGCATTTTGCTACTGCAGCCACCCTCTTATTCCGGCAAATGGGCATCCCTGCCAGATATGTGTCCGGCTATATTGTACATGACTATGATTTTAATGCAGGATTAGGAGACGATGCAGCGTATAGCGTGGCAAATATAACGGACTACAAGTCTCATGCGTGGGTGGAAATCTACGAAGAAGATCTGGGCTGGGTGCCTGTGGAGGTAACCGTTGGCTTCGGAAATGATATGGAACGGGAAACGGAAACGAAAGAAGTACAGACCACTACGAAAAAGCAAACCCAACAGACTACTAAAAAGAAAGAGGTACAGACAACAACCACCACTCATGCAGCCAAGAAAACAGAGGAAACCAAAACCAGTTTACAGCTTCCATGGAAATGGTTGGGAATCCTGTTGGTGGTTGTGCTGCTTCCATTGCTTCTATGGTATGGCATTTGTTGTTATGGAAAAAGAATGCGTAAACCAGGCAGGCTTAGCCGGAATCTGGTGCGTATGGAAAACCGCCTTTATGGGATATTACTAGAAGATGGTGTGCACTGGGACTGCACAGACAGTAACAGGCTGCTTATGGAGGTGACAGCCCAATGGGGTGAAGCAGTGGCAGAGCTGCTTAGACAGTTCCAGACATTGTCGGATTACCATTTTTACAGTGAAACGGGTATTCCGTATGAGAAGAAGCTGGAGCTGGAGAGACTTGCCAGAACCATGATTCGCATTGTAAAGCCTAAGTTTTCAAGGAGAAAACAGATTATCATTCACATAATCTGGTGTATGGATTAAGGCAGGAAAACAACGGGGAATTTCTAGTGAATGGGTTGAAAAAATACACCAAAAATGGTATGATTTATGTAGTTTTTAAAATTATGGAGGTAGATTAGTATGTTAGTATCTGCAAAAGAAATGTTACAAAAAG